>JBDHQG010000468.1:0-4074 GCA_039806925.1 Limisphaerales bacterium | reverse complement strand
GAGATCGAAGCTCAGGTCGCCGCCCGACGCGCTGCTTTGATGCACCTCGACGGCGAGGACATTCGTGCCTTCGACGAGCAATTCGCGCGGCAACGGTGTTTCGAGATAGTTGACCTCCTCGTCGCCATCGACATCCACGAGCGCCGTCGTCCCGTGCGAGAGCGGACCCGGCGGCAGATTGCTGCGGAACACTTCCGCGCCGTTCAAATACACCGCCGCACCGTCGTCCCGCAGCAACCGCACCAGGAGATTCGTGTAGAGGGAGGCGTTTGCGACGTTGAACGAGCGGCGGAAATACGCGGTGGTGATCGATCCGGATGCGCCGATGACCGTCATCTCGTCGTCATCACCAAAGCCCAGTTCGCTCGCGCCGCCGGACCACGTCGAGTCGTCGAAGCCAGAACTCGTCCACGCGGCGTCCGGCGTGGTGTCATCGTCGAGAAACTTCCATTCCGCGCCCGTCGCCACCAGACGATACGGCCCGCCGTCGCGGGGCAGACCATCAATCCACGCGCGGACCACTTCCACCGCCTGCGTGTCCGTCGCGTTTCGTCCCAGCGGCGGCATCTTGAAGCTGTCGAGCCGCGAAAGCCGCGAGAGGAGCATCGAACGCTCCGAGTCGCCCGGCGCAACGACGCGCGCGCCCCAGACATCCAGCGACTGCGCGACACGCGCGTTGATCAAACCCTGTTCTGACAACGGCGTCAGGTAACGCGCGTCGAACGATGCGTGGGCTGGGCCGCCGGGCTGATGGCAGTGCGCGCAGTTCGCGTCGAGATACGACCGCGCCCTGGCTTCGATCGGCACGGCGGTTTCAGCGAGGCCGTACATGCGGGGCACTGCGGTGAGTGTCTGCTCGTCCGGCGGATTGGCGATCAAACCAATGTGCATCCAGGTGCGAAGCTGGTTGGCGACGATGCCCGTCGAGGGATAGGTGAGCGACCGCTCCAGCTGCGCGGTCTTCGGCCCCAGGATGACGCCCGCCTTGACGTTGTGGCACGAGAGACAATCCGCCGGGCTGGGATAACTCCAGCGTTGCTTGCGCGTGCCCGTCGCGGTCTGGATGACGATGTTTTCGGAGAGCGCATCCGCGAGCAGCACGGCGTCCAGTTGGTCCGGCTGCCATCGGTACGTCGCGCCGAGGACGACACCGTTGGTGGCCACGACCAGAAGGCGGGTTTCACTCCGACGGCGGACGGACGGGTTGGTGTCGTTCACTCCCAGCTCGAAATGTTTCACCAGCACGGTGCCCGTTGGAAACACCCACGGGCCGGTCAGCGAGAACTGAATTTGCGCGCCATCCGGGACGGCGATCCATCGCGCCTTCCACGCGTTGTCCGTCCAGAGTGGCGTGTTGACATCGAACGGAATCAAGCCCGTGGCAGGCGACAGCGCCGCCACATCCGCGAACGCCCCCGTCTGCGAGAGCAAGGCTGGAAAACTTCCGCCAGCCCCTGCCGGCAACTGTCCGTTGAGAAACGGCCCGACGGATGGCCGCGATTCCAATCCGTATGGCTGTGCCGCCACATGAAGCCCCGTCAGCCAGAACACGCCCGGCAGCACGACCAGCCAAAAATTTGCCAGCTCTGAAACCAGTTTGCGCCATGCGAAACGACAGTTCATGGAAATCCCGGCGATGTGTTGAACGCCAGCGTATCCCTACCCCGCCGCATCCGGCGCTGCTTTGACTTGAATCAAGAAACGCCGGGCCGGATGAATTCGCGGCTACGCGCCCGTCAGCACGGGATTGGAGCCCTGGGCGAGATTCGCTCCCAGCGGCGGCGGAGGCGGCGTCATCTCGGCCAGCGAAGCGGTGAAGGCGCTCAAGTCCTTGATCACGTCTCCCACCAGGCAGTCGATCAAGGCGGCGCGGTGTTGCGGATAACGGTCGGCAAACTTGGGGAAACTGAAGTTCGGATCGTAGAACGCATGAATCAATCTTCGCACCACGTCCACGCCCTTCCACAAAGCCGGCTCGAAGGCGCCCAGCCGCGCCGCCGACACGTCGCCGTGCTTCAAAGCATCATCGATGCAACCCGCGGCCAGTTCCGCCGAGCCCAGCGCGAGATAGAGGCCCGAGGAATAAATCGGGTCGAGGAACGCCCGCGCGTCGCCAATCATCACCCAGCCGTCGCCGCACGTCTTCCGGTTCAGGTAGGCCAGATGCCGCGAGCCGCGGATCGGGCCGACGCGCGTCGCCGCCGCCAGCCGGTCCCACAACGGCACACACTTGCGAACCTCGCGCGTAAACGCCGCCTCCATGTCATCGCCGCCCATGAACACATACTCCGGATCCGCCACAATGCCGACACTCACGATGTCGTCCGGCAGCGGAATGTACCAGAACCAGCCGCCGCCCGGGATGAGGAACATCGTCGTCTCGCCCGCGTCGATGCCCGGCAGCCGTTTGCCGCCGCGGAAATAGCCCCACGCGGAAGCCTTGCGCAATTCAGGCAGCGGGCAGCGCAGGCCAAGCTGGTGGCCGATGACGCACGCGCGGCCCGACGCGTCCACCACCACCTTTGCGCGCACCTCGCGCCGCGCGCCGTCGCGCGTGATCGTCTGCACGCCCACGGCGCGGCTGTTCTCGAAGAGCACCTTGTCGATGCCGATCTGCTCATGCACCTCCACGCCGTTCGCGCGCGTGTGGTTGAGCATCATCTCGTCGAACCGGCTGCGCTCGACCTGCCACGTCCGGGCGCGGTCGCCGGGAATGGTTTCGGAAAAATAGAACGGCGTGGACTCCTTGCCCGCCGGCGAAACGAAGCGCACGCTGTGCTTCACGGGGAAAGCCGAAGCGCGCAGCTGATCGAGGAAACCCAGCCGCTCGAAGATGCCGAAGGTGTGCGGGATGAGGGATTCGCCGATGTGGTAGCGCGGAAACTTGTCGCGCTCGAAAACGATGCAGCGATGCCCGGCACGCGCAAGGAACGTGGCCAGCGCGGCGCCGCCCGGACCGCCGCCGATGACCGCGACGTCGCATTGGGAGGAGGGAACATTGGAGGATGAAGAGGTTGTGCTCATGTCGCCGATAATACGTATGCGTATCGTCAAGGCTTTGACCTGCGTCAAGCAAACCGGCTCCCGTCAGTGCGTTCGGAAATGGCGGTCAGAGGAGGGTGGGTTGTGTGGACTGCGGAGGCAGGACTCCGCTTTGGCTTCACCTCCCGTCCTTCCGGCGCGCTTGGATTCACTCACCATGCAGCCAAAGCGGAAACCTGTTTCCGCAGTCCATACCTCCATCGGTGTTGCCCGACACTTCCAATCACACCCAGCTCACGTCGTTCCCGTCCGCGCAACGAATCCTCAATGCAGGGAAAAGCCCGCCTTGGTTTCAAACAGCACGACGCGCGCACGGTTCGTCTCAAAGGTCACCGTGTCCGCCCATTGCTTCGTCCATGCTTCCGCATCGGCGGTGTCGGCCATCTCGATCTTCACGGAGTGCGCACCCGGAGCCACCGGCAGCCGCACCAATCCCACACTCGCGCCGTCGTGTGACAATCCCTTCGGTGCGAAGGTCCGGTCGAAGGCGACCTGTCCATCGACCTGCACGCGTAGACGCACGGACGCGCGTTGCCGCCCGACGTTCACCTGCGCGCGCATGTGCGGCAGCCGTTTGTCCAGTTCCTCCTTCGTCAGCTTGCGCGGCTCCATCACCGCGCCGGCGTGATGGAAGGAAACCACCAGCTCCGGCTCCGGTTGATGGGCCGTGCGATAGGCGAACGCGCTGAAGGCGAACGCCGCTCCGCAGAAGGCCAGCGCGAGCGCGACACCGGCGGCGGCGAGCCGGAGGAAGGAATGACGGGGTGTTGGCGCATTGCGTTCGTCCGCGTCCGCAAGCCCGTTCATCGTTTCAAACTCCCGGGCGGCGCGGATCAGCCCGCCCCGTTCCGTCCGGTTGAGCTTCACGAAACGCACGCGATTCGGATCGGCCTTGCGCGGATTGAACGCCGGTTCGCGCACGCCCTGCAAACGGTGCCCGAGCCAGGTCATGCCTTCGCGCGCGATGGGATCGCTCTCCCCGCAGCCGGCGACCAGCACGCCCGCCGCGCCGCGTTTGACAAGACGCTCCAA
>JBDHQG010000467.1:0-4074 GCA_039806925.1 Limisphaerales bacterium | reverse complement strand
TTCGCGAGGCGGCACGCTCACCGTCGAGTTCTCCGACAACAATTTCGGTCCGCTTCTTCCGGGATCATTCGTCTCTGAAATCGGCGGCACCACGGGCGGAAATGTGACCTTCCAAACCTGGTACGACCTCGGCAACACCCTCTTCGCCAAGACGACCCAGGCCGGCAACCTGTCTTTCGACAGCACTCCCTTCAGCGGATACACGGTGGCGGATCGTCCGGGGGACGGTTCCGTGTCACTGACGCTGCAAACGATCATCACTCATACCGGCACCGAAATCACCAGTTACGATGCCTCCATGTATGACTCCACCATCCGTCCGAACGTTCCGGAGCCGGCAACGCTGTCGTTGCTTGGCCTTGGTGCCTTGAGTGGTCTCTGGATGCTCAAGCGTTCCCGCAAGAACAACGCGGCCTGAGCCAGGAACATTTCGTTTTACGACGGCCACGTTCCGAAGGGAACGTGGCCGCTTTGCTATCCTCAACACATTCGGGAACCTGCGGCTTCAAGGGGAAACCTATTGGAATCCGATGCTCCAAGCATGACCCGGATGAACTACATCTTCGTGGATTTCGAGAACGTGCAGGAAACCGACTCGGAACGCATCGCCGGCAAACCCGTCAAGGTCGTGTTGATGCTCGGCGAACAGCAGGAGAGCCTGCCTCCTTGGCCTGTTGTTTTATCCCGCCACGAATGTCAGCATCCTACTCCGACACCTCCGCCCGATGGCGCAAGATTCCGTCGCGCCGATTAAAAAGGCGCGACCGCCTTCGCAGTCGCGCCTGAACGGAATAATCCCGATTACTTCGCGCCCTGATCAATCCATGCGCGGAGCAGGCCGATTTGATCCTTCGTCAACGCCGGATACTTGTCACGCTTGTCCAACGGCGGCATCTCCTCGTCAGCCACCAGGTCGGCCACGACGTGGACGATCTCGCTCTTGGCGCTGTTGCCCACTTCCAACACTTTCTCATCACCGGCACCCTTGAGGATGTTCTCCTTGGTGTCCGCGCGGAACTTGCCCTTGGGCTTCTCGCCGCTGTGGCACTTCACGCACGATTTTTCGAAGAAGGGCTTGATGTCCGAATCATAGGTCACGCCGGTCTTTTTTGCCGCGGGTGGCAGCTTGCTCACGTCCACATCAGCCGCCATTGCGATGGAAGCAGCACAACCCAGGCTCACGGTCAGAATCAGGTTTTTAAGGCTCATATAGAATTTATCTTTTGTTGTCTTTCCAGACGCGAATTTTGTCGGGCGGATTCATGAAAATCCAGCCCGTCGCGCCCGTGTGATCAGCTATTTGGTCTTTTTGACTTTCTCCCAGCGTCCGGTCTTGGCGGACTTCAGCACGGCATCCGTCACATAATCCGTCGCGAGGCCGTCCTTGAATGACGGGCCGGCAGGCTTGCCGGTTTCCAGACCCTTGATGAAGTCCGCAACTTGATGGACAAACGTCTCAGCGTAACCAATCTGCAGCCCGGGCACCCACCAGTTCTTCATGTAGGGATGATCGCCGTCGGTGATGTGAACTGACTTCCAGCCACGCGTTTTGCCCTCCTCGGAGTACTCGAAAATTTGCAGGCGATGCAGGTCGTGCAAATCCCAGAAAAGCGAGCCGTTCTCGCCATTGATTTCAAAGGTGTAGAGCGCCTTGTGGCCGCGCGCATAGCGGGTGGACTCGAACGTCGCCAGCGAACCGTTGCTGAAACGCGCGAGGAACAGGCTCGCGTCATCAATCGAAACTTTTTCCACCTTTCCCGTCAGCACATGCTTGCGCTGCTTGACGAAGGTCTCGGTCGTCGCGGTCACCGTGTCAATGCTGCCGTTCAACCACATCGCGGTGTCAATGCAGTGCGCCAGCAGATCGCCCGCGACGCCGGAGCCGGCGACCTTGGCGTCCAACCGCCACAGCCCCGCCCCGCCCTGCGGCAGATCCGCGTTGATCGTCCAGTCCTGAAGAAACTTCGCGCGGTAATGGAAGATGCGCCCCAGGCGACCTTCCTGGATGAGTTCCTTGGCGAGCGTGACCGCCGGGACGCGACGGTAATTATACCAAACCATGTTCGGCACCTTCGCCTTGGTCACGGCGGTCACCATCTTCTCGGCTTCGGGTCCGTTCAAACCGAGCGGCTTTTCGCAAAGGATGGCCTTGCCCGCCTTCGCCGCGGCGATGGCGATCTCGGCATGGACGTTGTTCGGAGCGGCAATGTCGATCACGTCGATGTCATCGCGCTCGATCAAGCGGCGCCAGTCCGTCTCGATGGATTCGTAACCCCACTTGGCGGCGAACGCTTTCGCCTTGCCGGCATCGCGCGCGCAGATGGCCTTCAGCACCGGACGATGCTGGAGATCGAAGAAATTGTTGACCTGCGTGAAAGCGTTGGAATGAGTGCGGCCCATGAAGCCGTAGCCAATAAGTCCGATGCGGAGTGGTTTCATAAATTGATGATTTTCGCGCGATAGCAAAGCGAGTCACCAAGGGCGACGCAAGTGGAATCCTCCCGCGAACATGTTCCCATGCGAGCCTCATGGCGTTTCATGTTTCCCGGGCGGCACACGGGTCAAATCCACCTCCAATCCAGCGAAACACGGCGAGCCAAATCAATGACGACGCCGGGTTGCAGGGGAATCGAATTTCTGCCACACTTCGTCGGTCATTCAGGAGTATGCAAACGACGATGAACGCGCGTACGCTCACCGAAAAGCAACGGTTGGCGTTGATCAGCCTCCTCGCCGACGACGATCCAGCCGTCTACCGCCTCATCCGTCACAAACTTCTCTCCTATGGCGCGGTAGTTGAAGACTGGTTGCAGCAGGAAACGCTGAGCAGCAATCCCACGATGCGTCGACGCGCCAAAGAGATTCTGCTCCATCGCGCCCGGGAGCGGGCCCATCAGCTGTTCCTGGATTACTGCGCACGTCAGGGTGAAGAACTCGACCTGGAGGAAGCCTCGCTGTCGCTGGCCAAAACACGATGCCCGGACTTCAACGCGGATGCTTATGTCGCATTGCTGGATTCGTGGGCGTCGGAAGCGTGCAGCCGGCTTGGCAAGGCGGGGTCATCCGCCGAACGGTTGCAGCGCTTCAACGATTACATTTTTGGCGAGTTGGGGTTCGCCGGACATGAGTCGTATGGCACGGACCCGGAGAGCTGCTACCTGAACACCATCGTCGACAAACGTCGGGGAAACCCCATCGGGCTCTGCGCGGTGTATCTGTTCCTCGCCCGCCGCGCGGGAATGCCAGTCACGGGAATCGGGTTGCCGGGACATTTCGTCTGCCGTTTCCAGACTCCCCAGACAGAACTCTATGTGGACTGCTTTCGACGCGGCACCTTGCTCGCCAAGGCTGATTGCATCAAATACCTGATGCAAACCGGATACGGGCTGTTGGATGGGCAGCTTTCGCCCGTGAGCCCCAAGCAGATTCTCCAGCGCATGTGCCGGAATCTGGTGACAACCTTCGGACACTTGGAGGAATCCGAGGAGGCGACCAAGGCACATCAATACCTCGTCGCCCTCTCTCGCTGAAGCTTCCCGGCGGACCAACCCAACGCTTAGCCGGCCTTTCTCAAATCTGGCTCCGGCATTTGTTCCACCGTTCGTCGCAACACTTCGACACGCATTGCCGCCTCATCCTGTATGACAGGCGCGGGCGCCGGGGGTGTTGGAAAGTGTTTCGACCACACCTGCGAAATGATAACTCGACATTGAGCATGCAAACGATTCGCAGCCCGGCGGTATGAGAACCATAAAGCGAGAAAGGCCGCGAAGCAGACCGCCGAACCAAGCCCCAGCGCGCTGCACAGCCGAACAATGAAATGAGTCGAGCTGTCGAAGAATTCGGGGAGAAGCACCGCCGAGTAGCCCAAACCCGCCAGTCCGAGAAGCGCGATCAGCCCGACGAGCCGGCAGGCACATTGAGTGCAGCGCTCGCAGTGCTCCACATGAGCCATGCGCTCGCAAAGCGCACGATTCTCCGGCGTATCCTCATGCATCACCATCTTCCGCAAAAAGGTCGCCTGTTTCCGATATTCGCTCATGGTTCGCGGTGACTTGATTCACCACTCCTCAG
>JBDHQG010000466.1:0-4075 GCA_039806925.1 Limisphaerales bacterium | reverse complement strand
ATAGTCGCCAGGGCAGGTGATCGTCGGCGGTACCGTGTCCGAAACCGTGACGCGTACTTCAGCCGAGGCGGTGCCGCCCTTGCCGTCGCTGATGGTGTAGCGGAATGAATCGCTGCCGCGGAAGCCGGCGTTCGGCGAATAAGTCACGGTCGTGTTATCGCCGCTGATGATGGCCACGCCATTCGCCGCTGCCGTCACCGCAGTCACGGTCAGCGTATCGTTGTCCGCATCCGAATCGTTCGCCAGCACGCTGACGATGACCGAGCTGCCCGTTTCCGTCGTGACAGTGTCATCCACGGCTGCGGGCAGCTGGTTGACCGGAAGCACGTTGACCCGGACGGTGCCGCCCGACTGCCGTGTGCTGCCGTCGCTGACGGTGTAGGTGAAGGCGTCCGCGCCGATGAACCCGGCGGGCGGCGTGTATTTCACGACGCTGCCGTAGAGACGGACGGTGCCGCCGGCCGCGGTGGTGTAAGTCGGCGTAACTCCGACGAGCACCAGTTTGTCGCCATCGGGATCGGTGTCATTCGCCAGCAGCGCCGCGGCGGCGAAATCCGCCGGCGTGTCAGCCGTCGCCGTCACCGCATCGTCTACCGCCGCGGGGCTCTGGTTGGCCAGCAGTCCGGCGTTGATGACGAATTCGTTGTCGTTCACGCCGGCGTTGAAGCCCTGGATGGCGAGCACGTTTGCGCCAGCCCGCAGTTCGGAGATCAGGCTGCTGATGTCGATCACTTCGGGAGCGATCGTTTCGGAGGTCGTGCGGGGAGCCGTGGCCAGGCCGTTCCAAGGAATGGTTGGCTCGCCTTCGAAGAGCACCATGCTGAACGCCGAGCCATCGCAGAAGTCGTTGCCATCACCAGGGCCGAGAAGCACGTCGACGTTGTCGCCGATGAAGACATCCGGAATGTCGATGGTGTCATCACGACCCACGCTGTCGTTGAAGGCAATGGTCTGGGAATAGACCTGGGTGCTGTTGTGGAAGACCACCACGCGCACACCGTCGCCGCAGTTCGGATTCGTTTTGCGGAAACGGACGCGGCACTTGAGGTTCGCGTCCACCGTCGCGGTCCAGCGACGGGCCGTCCACTGATGGTGCGTTCCCGGATTGCCAGGATCCACCACGCCGCCATTCGGATGATTCGGATGGGTGGTTTCCTGGAAGACTTCCGTCCAGGGCGGGTTGCCCGCGAACCAGTCCCAACCGGTGCCCTGCCAGAAATCCGTGGCGCTGTAGCCGCCGCCATCGTGCGGGAACGGAGTCAAATCCGTGCCGCCCGAGTAGGCGCCGTCGGAATCGAGGCTCTGATCATAGTAACCATAGGACCAGCCGTTGACGGTCACGTCCGGGTTCGTCGACCAGTCCGCGATGCTGTCCGCGATGGTGCTGCCGGCGATCGCCGTCGGCGTGTTGCGCCGCACGACTTCGACGCCGTTGAGGTAGGCCACGAAGCCGTCGTTGTACTTCATCTTCAACTTGAGCGAGTCGATGGCCGCCGGATCGGCGACGTTGAAGGGAATGCGGACGTAAACCGAGGGGTTCACGCCCTTCATCGCGCTGCCGACGTCCGTCTGGAACGTGTCCGCGATGCCGGGCAGGAACGGACGTGGCGGCACCGGCGCGAGGCCGGAAAGAATCTTCACACGGATATAAGAGCCATCCGCGCCGTCGCCCTTGCCGCCATCCGTCCCGAGCGGATCGAGCGCAAACTCAATCTTGTCGCCGATCAGGACGCCCGGAAGATTGACGTTGGTGTTGATGCCCGTGCCGTCATTGAACGCGATGGTCTTCGTGAACACCGGCGCGCCATTTTGGAGAACGCGCAACGTCACGCCGTTGCCGCTGCCGGTGTTGGCCTTGCCAAACTGGACATTCGCATGAAGGTCGCCGTCCGCGTCACTCACCCAGCGCTTGATGACCCAATGCACGCCCTGCGTCTGGTTGTCGCCGTTCGGATGCCATTCCGTCGCGCCAATCGTGTCCCACGGCGGATTTGCATCGGGATTGCCAGCCTCGCCAAGAACCCAGTTGCCGCCGGTGAATGACCAATTGGAGTCGGTGGTGTTAAAGTCAGTGTTCGGATTGTAGGCGGCGTCCGCATCGGCGGTCTCGTTGTAAAAACCGTAGAACCAGCCGTTCGCCCCCTGCGCGCCCGCGGCGCTCCAGTCCGCGACGCTGTCTGCCACCGTGCTTTGCGGCGGGGTGCCGGTGAAGATGGCCGCGTTGAAGGTCGAGGTGTCCGAGCCGTCGCCGAAGAGGCCGTCCACACCCTTCGGATCGAGCGCGAAGTCAATCTTGTCGCCCACGAAGGCGCCGGGCAGCGGCACGTTCACATCCACGCCCGCCGTGTTGTTCAGCGTCACGGCGTAGGCTTCCACCCCGTTGTGCAGGACGTGCAGCGTGGTGCCGTTTCCGCTGGTGTTGGCCTTGGCGAACTTCACGTTCGCATAGATGTCGCCGTCCACTTCGCTGACCCAGCGGCGGATCACCCAATGGTTGCCCTGCGGCTGGTTGTCACCGTTCGGATGCCAGCTCGTCTGGCCAATCGTGTCCCACGGCGGATTCGCATCGGGATTGCCGGTTTCGCCCAGCGCCCAGTTGCCGCCGCGGAAGGACCAGTTCGCATCGGTCGTGTTGAAGTCGGTGTTCGGATCGTAGCTGCCGTCCGCATCCGCACCGCGGTTGTAGAAGCCGTAATACCAGTTGTTCGCGCCCTGGACGCCCGTGGCGCTCCAGTCCGCCGAGCTGTCCGCGACGCCCGTCGGCGTGACCGGCGCCGCCGGCGGCGTGACCGTTCCCGAAAGGACCATCGCGGTCATCACGCTGCCATCCGCGCCGTCCGTTTCGTCCCCGCCCAGGCCCAGCGGCGTGTGCGCGAAGTCAAACGCGTCGCCCGCCGCGGCGGTGGTGTTCACATAAACGTCGAAGCCCGTGCCGTCACCGCCGCCAATGGTGCGGCTGAAGAGCTCCACGCCGTTCTTGAAGACCTTGCCGGTGACGCCCGTGCCGTTGAGATTGCTCTTGCGCACATGGAACCGGAGCGTGACTGCGCCCCCCACCGTGCTGTGCCAGCGCCGGATGACCCAGTGCTCGACGGCGTTGTTGATGCCGTTGGGATGGACGTCGGTCGCGCCGATCGTGTCCCACGGCGGATTGCCGTTGAACCACGCCCACGCGCCGCCGTTCCAGAAGTTGTCCGCGGCAAACGCGCCGTTGGAGCGGGGGAACGGTTGAAAATCATCCGCCGAATACGTGCCGTCCGCATCCGCCGTCTTGTTGTAGTAACCGTTGATCCAGCTGTTCTCGCCCTGGATGCCGCCGGCGGACCACTCCGTGCGGGAATCAGCAATGACGCTCGCGCTGTAAACGCCAGGGGTCGTTTCATAGCCGATGCCGTTCTGGCCGGAGGCCCAGCCGGAATCGTTGAACGACGGGCTGCGCCAGGTGCCGCCGAGGTTGCCATCGGACGGAACATGATATTTCACCGGCGAACCATCGGTGATGAGCTTGGTGTCGGCGGTCGCCGACACCGCCACCAGGGCGCACGCAGCAGAGGTGATCAGCCCGAGGACATGACGAACCTCTCTCCGGGGCGCATGGGATGTTGCAGGAACTTTCTTCATAATAGTACGCATGAAGGAATGAGTTATGGGTTTCGTGGACTCAGTGAGTGTCCGGTAGCGAAACAGAATTAAGCCCCTTGATCAAGCTGAGAATCCATGAATTCGCGCTTCGGGATGCATCTCGAAGGCCTGTTGTCCAAACACGCGGACTCCGGACGGTCCCCGGTCGCAGCGGGTGAAGCGCACTGGCAACGCAGAAGGTTTGCCGGCACCGCCGCCCGGACCACGCGCTGCGAACCGGAGTGCGCCCGTCCTCGGGCGCAGCAATGTCCGGCCACCAAAACGTTTTGAAATCCAGTGAAGCTGTCATCCGTTCTCCTGTTTCTGCGCCCGGGACGGGCGCACTCTGACTGTGGGCAACAGGCCGTCAAGAGGCGCCCCGTGCTCACTTGGCTGGGTTTCGATGTGGAAAGAACCACAAAAACTCTGACCGCTCCCCCCTCCTTAGCCGGAA
>JBDHQG010000016.1:0-17488 GCA_039806925.1 Limisphaerales bacterium | reverse complement strand
ATGAACGGCTCCTTTTCGTCCTCGATGCGAAAGACACTGCCGACCGGCTGGCGTTTCTCCGGATGCCGCGTGCCGCGTCCCACCGGGCCATGCACGCCGACAATCGAGACGTTCATGCGCAGCACGAGTCCGCCATCGACGGGATACGGTTCATCGCTCGGCTCGACGAACAACGCGGCCCCGCGCGGCGCGGCCCAGTCGATGGCGCGCTGGAGAGCGAGCTTGTTCGCCGCGGCGGAGTTGGTAGGCGTTACGCCGAAGTCTCGAACGCTTTTATAGCCGGCGAAAGGCGAAGTGGATTCGGCCGCCGTCGACATCCACGAAAGCATGAAGAATGTGACAACGATCCAGACACGTTTCTCGAGAACTATTTGCGCGGTCATAGATGGATTGCAGCGTGGGCCGACGAAAGCCACGAGACAAGCCCTCACGCTAGCTGGTGGTTGAAGAAACCGTTACGCCAATTGCCGCTCGAACCACGCGAAGGCGTCATCCTGCATTGCGCGGGTGAACCGGTGCGGCTCGTCGTAGAATCGACCGGTGAACTGGGTCTTCGCCCCAGCGCGTTCGTAGGCGGTGGCAATCTTCTCGACTGATTCCTTCATGCCCGCCAGCGGGAACAAGCCGTCCTTCGAACATTGCTGAACAAGTAGCCCACGCGGCGCGACCACCGACACGACATCCGGCCAGTCGAGGTAACGATGCAGCTCCGGGAGGAAATGAACCCACGAGTGCGTGTCGAGATGCGCGTGAATCATCGGGCGCACCGTGGACATGAAACCCACCACGCAGCCGGCGCGGATGCGCGAATCGAGCGCACTGAGAAACATCGACCGATAACCGCCCATCGAGATGCCGACGCAGCCAATGCGTTTCGGGTCTACTTCCGGACGGGTCACCAGATAATCCACCGTGCGCAGATCATCCCAGAAGACAATGCCCGGCCACGTCGTGCCCGCGAGCGTGAGCGCTTTCACGAGCGTTGTCTCCTTCGCGCGACATTGCTGGTTCAGGCGTCGCACATCCTCCATGGAGTAACGCGAACGATCCCAGCCAGACGCCAGATCGGCATCCATCATCGCGCGACGTTCACCGAACATGAATGTATCAATGCTGATGACCATGTAACCGCGCCGGACAAACTCCGTTGCGGTCGGGCGCCCGTCGTAGTTTTCGCGATGATATGCCGTCATCGCCGGATGATTCGCGCCGAGATCGATGACCTTCTCCTTGCCGAACAAAAACATGCCGCCGTGCGAATGCAGATCGACGATGGCAGGCGCCGGGCCGGTGAGCTTCTTCGGAATCAGCACGTAGGCCGGCACACGAAAGACCGGCGTGGTTGAGAACACGATCTTCTCGCGGAAGTATTCGCCGCAATCGACGCGTTCGATGACCTCCGCGCGCGGTGCCACGGGCTCCGGCTGATAGCGCAGGACTTCCAGCAGCTTCGCGCGGGCGGCGGTTTGAAACTCGCCGTAGCTGGCGAAGCGTTCACTGAGAAACGAATCTGCATAGCGATTGCCCACGGCGATCTTTTCGACTTCCGGGAACAGGCTGCCGAGATCGGCGCGCGTGGGTTTCAATTCACGCGCAATGTCTGCTCGGACTGCGCCCGACGCATCCGCTCCCAAAGCTTCCGGCGACAACGAGGCGCTGAGCGCGGTCAAACCGAGAGCGGAAAGAAAATCCCGGCGCGAGGGAGAATTGGATGCGTTCATGGTCGAATATTTTGGTCTCAACCGGTCTCGGCTCCGACGCGGAGAAACTCCGAACTTCACCACGACTCCAATCGACGCAGGCATTTGCGGTCGACTGGCGTGGATCGGACTTCACTTACTTCCGTTGCCGGACCTTTTCCTTCTTCTCCTCCAGCTCGGCGTTGATGGATTTCTTCTCGCTCACGAGCTGTTTCTCGATTTGTTCGATGGCTTCCCAGTCGCCCTTCTCCTGCGTCTTCGCGAGCTCGGCCTTCAGGAAAATTTCGCGCTCGGCGATCTTTGAGGCGTAGAGGGAATCGAGCTCGGCGAGTTCCTTTTTCTGGGCGTCGGTCAGCTTCACGGTCGGCGAGGATTTGTTCAGCCGTTCCATCGCGAGTTCGTAGGCGGATTTCATTTTGAAGAGAGGTTATTGAACGCAGCAGTTTTGGAAAGCCTGCGGACGCTTCAGCCTTCCGGGGATGGCGTTGCCACGGGGCCGAGCTGAATCTGAATCTGTCCATCAACGACACGGGTCGGATAGGTCTTCACCGGACGATCCGGTCGCGATTCGCAGGCTCCGGTCTTTACGTCGAATCCCCAGCCGTGCAGCGGGCAATAGACGACGCCATTCGACAGGTTTCCCGTGCCGAGCGAGCTGCCGCGATGCGGGCAGAGATCGTCGATGCAGTAAAACTCGCCGTCGAGATTCCAGAGCGCGAACTCGCGTCCGCGCACATGGATGGTTCGGCCGTGTCCTGGCGGAAGGCTGTCGGCGTCGGCCACGTTGATGAAGTTGTCGCTCATCCGGCCTTGGGCGGGGGATTTTTCTTCCACGGCATGTCGCGGACGGGAATGGGCGGCGGCTTGGGCCTGGCCAGTTGCAGTTCCGGATCGCTCTCCGGCTGGTTGCCGGGCGGGGCCATGTTGTCGCGCCAGCCGGCGATGCGGGCCTGGAGCCCGTGGTGCTCGGCTTTCTGTTTGTCGCCGGATTTCATGTAGAACAGCGAGAGGTTTGTGTGAACAAGCTGTTCCCTGGGGCGGAGTTGCTCGGCGCGATGGCCTTCGGAGATCGCGGTTGCGTAGTCGCCCTTGCGGTAATACGACATGCCGAGCGCCAGCCGGGCATCGAAGTTTTCCGGCTCGACGGCGAGGAGCGCTTGAAGCTTCTCGATGGCGCGGTCGTATTCGCCCTGGCTGAAGTCGAACATCGCGTCGTCGTATTGTTCCTGTGCGGACGGCATAATGATTTTGACAATCGTGCCTATGACAGGATTGTTGCCCGCGCGCAAGCGGGCCGTGCGACAACGAGATGGTGAATGGACTGTCCCGCGGCGCAGCGTTGCGAACCGATGACTTTGCCCATCCAGCTGATTTCGACTGATTTTGACGGCACGTTGCACGCGGACTTCGAGAGCCCGCCGGTGCCGCATGATTTGCAGAACTTGATCGGCGCGCTTCAGCGCCGGGGCGCGAAATGGGTGATCAACACCGGGCGCGATCTGTCGAGCGTCATGGAGGGCATGGCCCGGGCGCGGTTGACGGTGAAGCCCGACTACCTCGTGGTCGTGGAGCGGGACATTTACGCGCATGTGGACACCCAGTATGAGCCGAGCGCGGAATGGAACACGGGTTGCAGGTCGGCGCATGATGCTTTGTTTGCACGCGTCCGGGAGGATGTTCCCCGGTTGATTGACTGGGTCAGCAAACGCTTCCGCGCCTCTTTGTATGAAGATGATTTCTCGCCGTTCTGCCTGATTGCCGAGAGCAACGCGGACGCGGATCAGATCCATGCGTTCCTGGACGAATACTGCGCGACGGTGGAGGATTTGGTCGTGGTGCGGAACGACATTTACGCCCGCTTCAGTCATGTGCGCTACAACAAGGGCACGGCCTTGGGGGAGATCGCCCGGCAGCTGGGGATTGCGCGGGAGCATGTCTTCGCGGCTGGAGATCATTTGAACGATTTGCCGATGCTTTCCGGAGAGTTCGCGCGGCACGTCGCCGCCCCGGAGAACGCTGTTCCCACCGTCAAGGAGATGGTTCGCCGGCAGAAGGGCTATGTCAGCCATCAGCCTTGGGGTCACGGAGTGTGCCGGGCCTTGGAGCACTTCCTGGGTGCCGGGGCCGGACCCGCGGCTCGTTAATACTGCGAGCCGGTTGAATGAATGGCTCTAATTCACAGGATGTTCCATGCCTTCGCGTATCTTGCCGACTTTCCAACAATAGATGCAAGCGCCTCATTTTCAGCAGGATAGATTTCGGTTAATCGTTTGACAGCATGGGGTCGAGTGCTAGTCTCGACTATGGCAAGTCTCTCGGGACTTGCCTCTGTTTGTCTTGGGACATTGTCTGAATCGGATTTTATCAGAACACTTAATCGCATATCTACATGAGTGACGCAGCATCGACGGCCACCCCGGCTGGTGGCACCCCGAAGGTAATGAAGATCGAAGAAGCGGTCATCCGGATCGCCGGCAACTCGCAGGATGGCATTCAGGCCATCGGCGGTTTCCTCGCCCGTCTCGCCGGACGCAGCGAGCAGGAGGTCATGACCTTCATGACGATTCCATCCACCATTTCCGGCGGCCCCTCGATTTTTCAGGTCCGCATCGGCTCGGGTGAAGTCCTCAGCGCCGGTGACGAGGCGGACATGTTGCTGTGCTTCTACCAGCACTCCTACGAAGGCCACATCAGCTCGCTCAAGGTCGGCGGCGTGGTGTTGTATGACGCGGATCACGTCACGCCCAATCCGGAATGGCAGGAGCTTTACCGCCATGTGGGCGTCCACATCTCCGGCCTCACCGTGGAAGCCGTCGGCGGCACCGGTCGTGACAAGGGCAAAAACATCTTCGCGCTGGGCTTGCTCGCCAAGATTTTCGATCTGAACGTGCCGCGCCTGACCAAACTCATCGAGGAACGCTTCGGCGGCAAGGATCCGTCGATCGTCCAGAACGCGCTCACCTGCTTCAACGCGGGCTACAATCATTCGCTCGAAAATCTGCTCAAGACCTATCAGTTCGCCGCCTCCGAGAAAAAGGACCGCCACCAGGTGGTGATGAACGGCAACGAAGCGCTCGCCTACGGCCTCATCACCGCCGGGGTCCGCTTTGGCGCCGGTTATCCGATCACGCCGTGGTCGGACATCATGGAGATTCTCCGCCGTGAGCTGCCGAAATACGGCGGCTCCTTCATTCAGTGCGAGGACGAAATCGCCTCCATCTCGATGGCCCTCGGTGCCAGCTACGGCGGACGCGTCGCCGTCACCGGATCGAGCGGCCCCGGCATTTCGCTGAAGACCGAAGCGCTTGGCTGGGGCGTGATGGCGGAAGTGCCCCTGGTGATTGTGGACGTGCAACGCGGCGGCCCCTCCACCGGCATGCCGACCAACGTCGAACAATCCGACCTCAACATCGCCTGCTTCGGCGGCCACGGTGACTCGCCCCGCGTCGTGCTGGCGCCGTCGAGCGTGGAAGACGCCTTTTACACCGCGATTGAAGCGGTGAACATCGCCCGCAAATACAGCACGCCGGTCATCATCCTGACCGATCAGGCCATCGCCACGCGCATTGAGGCCTTCGAGGAACCCGACTTCCAGAAGATCTGTCAGGACATCTCGCCGGACTTCACGCCAGTCAGCGATTTCAAGCCCTACGACCTCAGCGTCAACGACGGCATCACCCGCCACATCGCGCCCGGAACGCGCGTCGCCAGCGGCAGGTATCCGATTGTCACCGGCCTTGAGCACGACGAACTGGGCCATCCGACGGGCTCGCCCAAGCTGCACACGCAGATGACGGCGAAGCGCCGCAACAAGCTGCGCCAGCTCGCGTCGGATTTCCCGAAGGTGAAAACCTACGGGCCGGACGAGGGCCAGATCCTCCTCGTCGGCTGGGGCTCCAGCCAGGGTCCGATTCGCGAAGCCGTGGACCGCGCCCGCGCGCTCGGCGAGGCGGTGTCCGGGCTGCACATCAAATACCTGAACCCGCTCCCGAACGGCCTCGAAGAAATCTTCCGCGGCTTCCACCACATCTTCGTGGTCGAGCTGAACGACGAAGGGCTCTATGGCTTCGGCCAGCTCGCGACGCTGCTGCGCGCCCGTCACTGCGATCCTCGCATCCGCGGCATCAACAAGAGCGACGGCCTCACCTGGAAGGTGAAGGAAATCCTCGACCGCGCCCGTGCGCTCGCCAGCCAGAAAGACTAAGCCCCGACCCATCACTTTGACTTTGCCTTAACTACCATGAGTGACATTGCCATCCCCTTCGCCCCGCTGCCCCGCACCGGTGCCATCGCGACCCCGGCCGCGCCCTTGCCGGTGATTCCCGACACCGAGCGCAAAGGCCTGACCAAAAAGGAAATCGCCGCCGACCATCCGACGTGGTGTCCCGGCTGCGGCGATTTCTCCGTGCTCGCGCTCTACTTCAAGCTCATCGAGAAGCGCAAGATGGTGCATGAGAAGATCACCACCGTCGCCGGCATCGGCTGCTCCAGCCGTTTCCCTTACTTCGTTCAGGCGCACGGCGTGCATTTCATTCACGGGCGCGCGCTGCCGTTTGCCTCCGGCATTTCGCTGAGCCGTCCCGACCTGCATGTGTTCGTGTTCGGCGGCGACGGCGACGCGTTCTCCATCGGCGGAAATCACTTTAATCACACCGCGCGAAAGAACATCAAGCTGACCTATTGCGTGATGGACAACTGGGTCTATGGCCTGACCAAGAAGCAGACCTCGCCCACCTCGCCGCTCGGCTTCAAGAGCAAGACGGACCAGTGGGGCGCGATCGATTACCCGATCAACCCGATGAAACAGGCGATTGCCGCCGGCGCCACGTTCGTCGCGCGCACCACGCACACGAATCCGAACCACGTCCTCGCCATGATGGAGGCCGCGATGGATCACGATGGCTTCGGCTTCATCGAATGTCTCAGCGAATGCGTCGAGTTCTACGAAGGCGCGTTCGACGCCAGCAACCCGCGCAAGGGCGGCGTGTTCAACACCGTTCCGGCCGACCATGACGTCACGGATGAGCACGCGGCCTACAAGCTCGCGGATCAACCGTTCCCCGGCCTGTTCGGCATCTTCTACAAGAAGTCCAAGCCGACCAAGAACGCGAAGGAGCTCGAAATCAATCGCGCCGCCCAGGACAAGGTCAAAGGCCAGCCGGATTGGGAAATTCTCAAAAAGACCTTCGACCGCATGAAGTAACGTCCGCCTTTTTCGTCCCGGCCCCGGCCTTGCAAAAGGCCGGGGCTTTTTCATTTCGAGAGCTCGTTCCGGAGAATCTTTTTGACAAAGCGACAGCCATGACGTTTCTTTGCCGCACTCGTTGCCTATGACGACATTCGTAAAACAAAACATTAGCTCCTGCCAGCAGGGCGCATTGATGCGCCATGCCGCATGGCGCTCCGGCCGTCCGGCCGCAGGCAACGTGGAGGTCACCTTCTAGGACTCAAAACCAGATTTTCCCGAAACCCACGATTGCCAGCCAATCGTGGGTTTTTTTGTTTAACCCAGGACCACGCCGGGAAGCGTGGCGAAACCAAAGACAGAAACGACACAGTATGAAACGAACCAGAAACAGAGTGCCGACGGAGTTCGCGGCCGAGACCCGCTTCGCGGTGAACCCGGTGCCCGCGGCTCCCTTCCGCGGCACGCACGAGACGGAATTGGAACGGTTGAAGAACCGCCTGTTGCGGGAGCTGCTCGCCAGCGCCCCTACGCCGGACCTCTACGCCCCCCTGCGGCGCGCCAGCAATGAAGCCGCCGCGCTCGCGTGGGGAACCGCGTTCCCGCTGCTCGTGTTGCCGGAATTGTTCCGCGAGAAGGCGGACGTCGCGCTCCGCTACACCCGGAAGCAGGCATCGATTTTGAAATGCAAAACGCCCGACATGGGCCGTGCCGCATGAGGAATCTGCCCGCCCGATTCCCGCAACCCGACAGTGAAGTCTCCACGGTCCGTTGCCCGTCGTCAGTCGTCCCGCCTGCGATCTCCCATCGATCCGCAGCGCATGACCATTGACCACGGGCAGCGGGCTTCTCCATTTCTGTCGCACGGGCGCGGCTTGACTCGGCAGTCCGCGCGGGCCAACACTGGCCTCGTTCCAATCACCATCAAGACGCCCATGAAAACAGCCCACGCCATCGAACGCCGCCGCTTCCTTCAACTCTCCTCCGCAGCCCTCGCCCTCGCCGGCTTCGCGCCCGCGCTGCTCGCGGCGGACGCCAAACCCGCCCGCACCGTGAAGCTCAGGAAAGCCATCATGTGGGGCACCGTCGGCGTGAAGGGCGACGTCCTCGAAAAGATGCGGCAGGTCAAGGCCGCCGGCTTTGAAGGCGTGGAGCCCAACGGCGGCATGAATAATGACGAAGTCGTCAAAGCCATGCAGGAAACCGGCCTGCTCGCCGCCAGCGTCTGCTGCCACACCCACTGGGCCAAGCCGCTCTCCGATCCGAACCCCGCCGTGCGCGAAACCGGCCTCGATGGTCTCAAGCTTTCCCTGCGCGATGCCAAGCGCTACGGCGCCGGCTCCGTTCTGCTCGTGCCCGGTGTCGTCAACAAGCAGGTCGGCTACGAAGATTGCTGGAAACGCTCCATCGTCGAGATTCGCAAGGCCATCCCGCTCGCGGAAGAACTCGGCGTCGTCATCGCCATCGAAAACGTCTGGAACGAATTCATCACCAAGGAAGACGAGGCCCTGCGTTACCTCGAAGAGATCAACAGCCCGTGGGTGAAGTGGCACTTCGACATCGGCAACATCATCTGGTACGGCGAACCCATCGCCTGGATCAAGAAGCTCGGCAAGAAACACATCTCCCGCCTGCACATCAAGGAATACAGCCGCGACCTCGCCATGAAGAACGGCGACAAGTGGAAGGGGTTCGGCGCGAAATTTCTTGAGGGCGCAAACAACTGGCCCGGCATCATGAAAGCCCTCGACGAAGTCGGCTACGAAGGCATCTGGGGCATCGCCGAACAGGGCGGCGGTGGTTCACCGGAATGCCTGCAAGACCTCGCCACCCGCATGGATAAAATGTTCGCGAGCTGACGCCTGTCCGATCCGCCTGGACGTGGAAAGGAGCGCTTCGCTTCGCGCACGAAGTGCTCGACTGCCGGGCGATTCGCCCGACGGAACGGGCCGATGACCTGTTCCAGCCAAACCCTGATCGAATCGTTTCTCACGCCGCTTTCTTTCGGGAAACTTTCGCCGCCTTTTCCACCGCGCGCAGGTTCTTGAGCAGAATCATCACTTCGATTGGGCCCGCCGAACCGCGAAATACTCCGACCGATCCGGTGGCCTTCAGGCCCACCGCGCACAGGAACGAGAGGAACTGCTCGTCCGGCACGGGGACGGTTCCCGTCGTGAGATAATTGATGCCAAGCCGTTCGCCCAGTTCCTTCACCAGCTTGCTGTCGCGCGCGATGGCTGGATCGACATACGGATTGTGCCAGCCCCATTCCCATGATGGGCCCGAGGACGAATAGCTGCCAAGGATTTGTCCGTCCGCGTGGAGTTGTTTGCCGTCCTCGTACTCGATGCGAAAGGTTCCCGAGAGCTGTTCAAAGCCCCACTGCTTGTACGAATCGAACCGCCATTCGCGCTGCAAGGAACGCTGGCGTTCGTTGAAGAGCTCCATCGCGTGGGAGAGGAACTGGTCGGCTTCGGGCGACAGGTTGGCGATGGACGCCGGAACGGCGGCGATCTTCTCAGGCTTCGATTTCGACATAAGATGTGAAATGGCGTTGGTTGATTCGGACCCGGGCTCACCCTCCGAAGCTCAGCACGATGGAGCGGACGACGAGATTCCAGCCGTCCACGAGCACGAACAGGAGGATCTTGAGCGGCATCGAGACCGTCACCGGCGGCATCATCATCATGCCCATGCTCATCAGCACGGTGGCGACGACGAGATCGATCAGGATGAACGGGATGAAGAGCAGGAAGCCCATCTGGAACGAAGTGCGCAGCTCGCTGACGATGAAACCGGGAATCACCACCTTCAGCGGCAGGTTCTCAGGCGAGGTGGGACCAAGCTTGGCCAGACCGACGAACAGCTCGACGTCCTTCGGGCGCGCCTGTTTGAGCATGAACGCCCGGACTGGAGCCGACGCCCGATCCAGCGCCTCGGTGCTGGTGATCTGCTTGGCGCGATAGGGCGTGAGCGCCTCGGCATCGATGCGTTCCCAGGTCGGCGCCATGATGAACAGGGTGAGAAACAGCGAGAGCCCGATGATGACCTGGTTGGCCGGCGTGCTTTGCAGGGACAACGCCGAGCGCACGAACGAGAGCACGATCGCGATGCGCATGAACGACGTCATGAGCAGGATGATCGACGGCGCCAGCGAGAGCAGCGTGATGGCGAAAAGAATCTGGATGGCGACATCGACATCCGGCACGCCGCCCGTGCCGTCCGCGCCCTTGAAACCGATGTTTAACGTCACGGGAAGAGGCGAGGCCGGCGGCGGACTCGCAGCCTGCGCCGAGGCCGCGTCGGCGAACACCAACAGAAGCAAAAGCGCCATCACCAGGCGCCACGCGGGAAACGTTGGGCGGAGGCGTTGCATCAGCCGGGCCTGGCCTGCACGGCCTGTTGCAGCGCCTGCACAAACGATTCGCTCCCGACGCCCGGGGCCCTGGCGGCTGCGGGTGCCGGGGCGGCGTCCTCCTCCGGAAGATGACTGACCAGGCTGACGCCGTTCGGCGAGCTGGCGAGCAGCAGACGTTGGTGCTGGTAACCCACCACGTAGAGCGCCTGCTTGCCGCCGAGCGCCTTCATTTCGAGGATGTGAAGCTGCGAGGGCCGGCCGCGGTTCAAGGTGACGCGCTGCCAGTTCTTGTAGAGCCAGACACCGCCGAGGAAGAGGCCGAGCACCAGCGCCAGCGCGCCGAACACGCGGATGACCGAGAGGCTGGCATCGGGGAAGGCCGGGCTGGTCGGAGGCAGATTGGTCGAGACGACCGGTGCCGCCGCGAACGCGATTCCGGGCGTGATGAGAATTCCAATCGCTGACAGCAGAAGCAGCGCGCCGCGCAGGTGCCGCCGCCGGCCCGTCACCGCATTGGAAGCTTTTTCACGCATCACGTTTCGCGACCTTTCACGGCTGCGCGCCGCCAATCACCTTGGTGATCTTGATGCCGAGGCGGTCCTCGACGACGACGACTTCGCCGTGGGCGATGCGCTTCTGGTTCACGTAGAGATCGACCGGCGCGTCGGCGATTTTGTCGAGTTGCACGACGGATCCGGAATTGAGCTGCAGGACGTCCCGCATCGGCATCTGGCAGGAGCCGAGCTCCACGGTCACTTTGACCGGCACATCGAGCAGCACTTCGAGATTCGCGGGCGTTTCCATATCAAGTCTTCAACAAAACGGTTGCGGTGAAAGAGGGGCGTTGGATTTCAGCCGCTCAGCGCGGTCTTCATCACGTTGGTGACGGCGACGGCCCATTTGCCGCCGGTGGTGCCGAGGCTGCCCTCAAACTTCGCCATGTCGGCCAGGCGCAGTTTCACGCGTTGCACGCACCGGGGGTCCAACGGAAGAACATCTCCGGGCTTGAGATTCGCGACGTCCCGCGCGGTCAGCACCAGGTCATCCCACATCGCCGAGACGGGGACGGGCACTTCGTCGAAATTGCGATTCCATCGCAGCGACGTGACGGGAAGCTCCGCCTCCACGGCGGCGTCGGTGATGTGGCCGAGCTTGCGGATGAGCGGCTCCAGCGTGAAGCAGGGCAGGGCGATCTGCATCTGTTCGAGGCAATCGCCGATCTTCGCCTCCATCGAGAGCACCAGCATGATGGTGTCATGCGGCGCCGTCTGCAGGAACTGCCCGTTGTTTTCGTGCCCAAGCAGCATCGGCCGCAGCTCCTGCACGCTGGTCCAGTGATGGCACCACTCGGACAGGATGAGATTCACCGCCTGATCGAGAAGCGCCATCTCGATCTCGCTGAAGTCATGATCCGCGGTGATGGAATGCGCCGGCCCGCCCAGCAGCCGGTCCACGATGGTGAGCCCCAGACGGGGATGGACGTCGAGAATCCCCACGCCGCGCAGCGGCTCGACTTTGAAGAGGGACAGATGCGTGGGATTGGGCAGCGCTTCCACGAACTTCTGGTAGGTGACCGTCTGCAGCTTCGACATCTGCAGCGAGAACTCCAGGCGCAGATAGATGGACAGCCGCGCCGCCAGCGCCCGGATGAAATCCTCGTGGCGGATGCGCAGCCGCCGCAGCTCAGTGGGCGAAAGAAAAACCGGATGCCGGAAGTCGTACGGCTGGATGCTGTCCCTGGCCTTCGTCTCCTTCCCCTCGCCGTCCTTGACGACGGTGACGTTGTTCTCCTGCTCGGCGACCTGCGCCAACAGGCGCTCGACCTCGGATTGCGACAGGACGTCGCCTGTTCCGGCTGGATCGTTGGGGGCTGCCATGGGAGCCACTCCTACTGGACGGCGAACTCGGTGAAATAAATCTCCTGCACGATCCCGCCGCCGAGCGCGTTGTTGAAGATCGAGATCAACTCGGCCCGCAGCTGGTTGCGCGCGCCGGGCTTCTCCAGATCGCTGATGGTCTTGCTGGCCATCGCCGTGTTGGCCAGATCCAGCAGCTGATCCTTGCTGTCCTCGATGATGGTCTTGAAGTCCGCGTGCGTGCCGACCAGCGTGAAACTGGTCATCAGGTAACGGCTGCCCATGCTGCCGGCGACGTTCACAATCACCTTCGTGATCGGGACATTCTGCTTCTTCTTGCCGCCACCGCCGCCATGTCCGCCCTTTCCTGAATCCTTCGGCTTGCCGTGATCCTTGGCGGCATCTTTCGCGGCCTCCTTGCCGTGGCCCTTTTCGCCGCCTTCCTCCTTGCCGCTGTGACCGTCACCTTCCTCCTTGCCGCCGGGCTCGGCTCCATCGCCATGCCCCTCCTCACCCGCCGCATCGCCGCGGGCCTGGACAATCTTCGGCAGAATCAGGAACTGCGTCGTGGTAAAGGCCAGGGCGGGCATGAGGACGACCATGATGATGAGCGGCAGAAACGCCTTGATGCCACCGCCACCGCCTCCTCCGTGGCCGGCCTCTTCCTTGCCTCCGTGCTTGGCTTCGCCCTCCGCCGGGGCGCCCTCTGTTTTTTTGTCCGACATAATCCGGTTCAGTCTTAACGTTTCAGATTCACCAGCTCCTGGAGCATTTCGTCGCTGGTGGTGATGACGCGGGCATTCGCCTGGTAGGCGCGCTGCGTCGTGATCAAGCTGGTAAACTCGCTGGCGAGATCCACGTTGGAGAGTTCGAGCGCGCCGGCCTGGATTTTTCCGAGGCCGTTCGTGCCGGGCTCCGCCGGCGTCGGATTCGTGGCGCCGCCCAGTGGGCCGGCCGCGCCGATGCCGGAATAGAGGTTGTTGCCCTCCTTCATCAGGCCCTGCGGGTTGCTGAAGTTTTGCAGGAGAATCTGGCCGCGGACAAACTGGGTGCCGTCGGAGAGGTTCACGTTGACCTTGCCCTCGGTGTCGATGGCGAACGAAACCATCGTCGCCGTCGGGTCCGAGGTGGCCGGCATGCCGGCGGTGTCGATGAGAATGTCGCCGATGTTGCTCAGGCCCGAATCGTTGTAACCCTGCACGCGCATGCCGGCGTTGGTGATCAGGTAGCCGTTCTCATCCACGGAGAAATCACCGGCGCGCGTCACGTACTGGTTGTTGCTGATGGTGTCCTCCACCACGAAGAAGCCGCCATTGGTGATGGCGAGATCGGTGCCGACGCTGGTGCGCGACAGCGCGCCCTGCGTGTACTGGTTGGTGATGGACTGGATGCCGACGCCAAGGCCGATCTGCATGGCCGAGGTGCCGCTGCCACCGCCGGTGCCGGCGCTGGAGCTGCGGAGCGTCTGGCTGAACGAATCGGCCAGGCCGACGCGCGCGCCCTTGAAGCCGGTGGTGTTCACGTTGGCAATGTTGTTGCCGATCACGTCGAGGCGTTGCTGAAAACTCTGCAGGCCGCTGATGGCGGAAGTGAGGGAACGAAGCATTTGTTTGTACTTATGGGATGAGGGTTGGGTCAGTTGGTGGCCGGCGGCCGGATGCTGAGCAAATCGCCCAGCCCATGCTTGGAGCCGTTGACCACGAGTTTTGGCGTCCCTTCCTCCATTTGCACCGCGGTGACCGTGCCGCTGATGACGGCCTCGGATTCATCCTGAATCTCCACGGTGCGTCCTAAAAGTGAACTGGCCTGCAGAATCTCCTGCTGGCTGCGCAGGCTCGCGATGTCCGCCTGCATGTTTTTCGACTGCTCGAGCTGCGTGAACGACACCATCTGCGGGATCATCTCGATGTCCGACTTGGGGTTCAGCGGATCCTGCTGGGTCATCTGCGCCACGAGCAGCTTGAGAAAATCATTCTGCGAGAGCGTCTTGCTCGGCACCCGATCCTCCGAAACCTCGGTGCCGGGGACGTAGGTGACCGACGAAACAGATTCTACAGCCATAAATTATGCCCAGGTTTCCCAGCCCGGGCGACTGGTGGTAATGCGGCGGCGCCGGGAGCCGCCCGTCTCCCGCACATGCGGCGCGGGAGCAGCGGGCACTGCCGGAGCAGGCCATTCATCCATGGATTGTTTTCCCGGACGCGCCTCCTGGCGCGCGCCGTTTTGTCCGCCGCCCGCCGTCGAGCCGTCGGAAGATTGATTGAAATTCGGATTTCCGCCGGAAGTCTCCTGAAGCGGCGCGAGACGGATCTTCTGCTGCGCCAGCGATTCCTGCAGCTGCGACCACAACGCGCCGAGCTGATGCGCGTCGCCGCGCTCGCAGCGAATCGTCGCCTCGATCTGGCCGTTGCTCTGCGACAAATGCACGAACAGCTCCGTTTCCGCATCCGGACGCAGCACCACCGCCATCGAGTCCGATCCGTGCTTCTTCACCAGCGCCGCCTCGCGGACGATCAAATTGGAAATACGCTCCACCGTGCCGGTCGAATCGGACGGATTGACTTCTGTCATCGTGGAATCGGAACGCGACACCTCGTTCAGCAGCCGCGCAGTTTCCCAACCGCCCTGAGCCAGGCCATGCGCCGGCACCGCCGGCTGGGCACGCTGCGTCTCCGGCACGGGCGCGGACCCGAGATCCGGCAGGCGCACCAAGGCCCCTTCACTCTGCCCTGCCGTCGCGGTTTCCCGTCCGGATGTCGTCGTCGATTCCATGCGAACATCCTGCCTAGCAACGGATGTGCCAGCAGGTTCCGCCTCACGATCCGCCACCCGGCCTGGGATGTTGGAAGCCGCGCCAGACGCGGACTTCACCGCATCCGTACGCAACAGGACAATTTTCGCCGACGCCTCGGATGTCGCCCCGGACGCAGCACTTTCTACCCGCTGTGCCGGCTCACCCGGCAATTGTGTCTGCGCCTCGCCCGAAGCGCGGGCCTTGCGCTCGCGCTCCGCCCGGCTGGACATCGCGCGAAACGCCACCGAGACGATGTTCGATTCCAAATTCCCCGAAGTCGTCGCTCCTTCAGAAGCCGGCTTCGCCCTCGCCGGATCCGCAGCCGAGGTCTCCAACGGCTCGCGCGATGTCACCGGGCGCAAGCCAAGCTGCTCAACGTCGATCCCGCCTGAACTCTCCTCCGCCCGTCCGCCTTCCGACACCGCGCGGCCTGTCGTGGCCGATCTCGTATCCGGCAGCGGAACGATGACTGAATTTACCGACGCTGAAACCTGTGCCGCGTCCGCGCCCGCCCCGGCTGCGTTTCCCGGAGCGGATACTGGAGACGTTCCTTCCGGGGCCGGCGCCTGCGCCTCCAGCAGCGGGAACGGAATGATCACCGCCGACGTCGCCATCGCGCCGGGAAACGGCACGATGTTCGCAGGCGTCTCGGCCGCTGAAGCCTTGCCCTTGGGCGAAGCCGACGACGCGCCCGCCGATTCCTCCGCCGTCTCCTCCTCTGAAACAACCTTCACCGCGCTCTTCGATTCGGCAGCAACCGGCTTCGCCGCCGGACGATCGTCATTTGTGACATTCTTCGCGGGCGACTTCGCGGAACGTGAAACCGGACGCGCGCTGGATTCGCCGCGCGTCATCCGGTCGCGACCCGTCGTCGATTCCGCCTCGCCACCACGGCCACGGGATGCGGAACGCGTGGTTCGCGTGTGCGCCGCCTTGCGGGCCGTCGCCTGATCCATCACGGAGGAAAACTCCCGTCCGGGCTGGGTGGATTTCGCCGGGGCGGGCCCGGGCGGCAGGGAAAGCGCGTCCGGGGCGTTGCCGGAAATGGAAACATCTTTGGGCATCATAGGGATTATTTCGCGGCGGTTTTCGCGGCGGCCGCCGCGCGCAGGTTTTCGGACAACAGCGCCGCCCGCTTGGTCTCGGCGTCGCCCATGCGCGCGAACGATTCGAGGACGAGCGCCGTCTCGGCCTCCTTCATCAGCGTCAAAATCTTCACCACCACCACGTCGTCCAGCTCGCGCAGGATCTTCGCCGCGCCCGCCGGCTCCATCGTGGCGTACATTTTCGCGAGCTTCTTCAAATTGCCCGCCTCGTCCTCCTTGATGCGCAACACATCGCGATCCACCTTCGACTGGATCGCCCGGATCTTTTTCAGCTCGTCATCCAGCTCGGAACGCTCCGCCTGCAGCCGCGTCTCCAGTTCCTTGAGCTGCTTTTCCCTCGACGCGAGGGATTCCCGCTCCGACTTCAGCTCGCCCATGATCTGTTCCATCTCGGGATTGAAGAACGTCCACGACGGCCCGTTGATGCTGGGCTCCTCTTCTCCGTCATGATGTCCGCTGTCGGCGTGCGCGACCGGCGCGAGGCCCTTCGTGGTCAGGAACGCCGAGGTCAGCAGAAAAAGCAGGCCGCCGAGAATCGCGGCCACCACCGGGGATTGAAGCATCTTCATAAGGCTTTCATTCAATTGCGTTGCGCGCTCCACGGGCTCGAAAACGAAACCGGGGAACGGCGGCCCACCAAATCATCGATCATCTTCCGCTCCTCGTCGCGCAGCTCGCGGTCATGCCGGTTGCGCTGCCGGGCGAGAAAATGTTCCACCGCCTCGCGCTGCTGGCGGGCGAGCAGCATCCTCTGGCTCGCCTGGTTCAACTCCACATCCGCCAGCGTCAACGTCTGCTCGCACTGGCGCTTCCGCTCTTCGATCGAGTGGCAGAACGCCAGCATCTGCGCCGCGCGCGCCGCCGGGCACCCGTCCGCCAGCGCGTTCAGCCATTGCCGGCGCGCCTCGGACAGCTCCATCTCGGTTTCCTCCAGCCGTGTTGCTGCCGCCTGGCGGTGCTGAACCGCCCGGCTATACTTCTCCAGCGCGGTTTGCTCGGCGCGCTGCCGGAGGGTCAAAACCGCCTGAAGCTTGAACTCGAATCGTTTCATGTGGGGTGGGTGAATTCCGAGGGGTTACAACATCAGGCACGCTTCGGTGGAGGTGGCGGAACCGGGGCGGGCTTCGGCGTGGCCGGCAACGCCATCGCCCTTTCGAGCAGCGTCCAGCTGTCCTTCGCCACGAAACCTTCCGAAACTTTCTGGCGCAGGAATTCACGCAGCGGCTCGTGCAGCTGGATGGCGCGATCGATCACCGCGTTGCTGCCCGCCGGGTAGGCGCCGATGTTGATCAAGTCCTGGTTCTTGCGGTAGATGGCCATCATCTCCCGCGCCGCCGCCGCCAGCCGCTGCTGCTCCGGCGTGGTCAGATCGCGCACCAGCCGGCTCACGCTTTCGAGCACGTCGATCGCCGGATAATGATTCTGCGTGGCCAGCTCGCGGGTGAGCACCAGGTGGCCGTCGAGGATCGAGCGCACGGCGTCCGCGATC
>JBDHQG010000465.1:0-4092 GCA_039806925.1 Limisphaerales bacterium | reverse complement strand
GGTGCCGACGACGCTGCTCGCGCAGGTGGACAGCTCGGTCGGCGGCAAGGTGGGCGTGAACCTCAAGGCGGGGAAAAATCTCGTCGGCGCGTTTCATCAGCCGAAGCTCGTGCTCTGCGATCTCGACACGCTGCGCACGCTGCCGAAACGCGAGTTCCGTGCCGGGCTGGCGGAGGTGATCAAATACGGGATCATCTACGACGAGGCGTTGTTCGGGCGATTGGAGAACCGCCTGGAGAAGTTGCTCAAGCTCGACGCAAAGCTGCTCGGTGAAGTCGTGGCGCGTTGTTGTGAAATCAAGGCGGACGTCGTGGGGCAGGACGAAACGGAAACCGGCCTGCGCGCGATTTTGAATTTTGGCCACACCATCGGCCACGCCATCGAGAACTCCTTCGGCTACGGCAAGTATCTGCATGGCGAGGCGATTTCCATCGGGCAAATTGCGGCGGCGGAGTTGTCCTGCGCGGTGCTGGGTTTCTGCGGCGGCTGCGCGGAACGCATCCGTGATTTGTTCAAGCGCGCCGGTCTGCCCACGGAGATCCGCCTGACCACCGCGCAGCGCGCGAAGCTGCTGGCCGCGATGAAGCTCGACAAGAAAGTGAGCGGCGGCGAAATCAAATTCGTGCTCGCGGAAGACATCGGCAAAGTGGTCTGGGGCCAGAAGGTGCCGGAGGAACTGGTCGGGCAGGTCCTGGGCGCCGCTCCCGCTCGAAACTCAAAATCCTGAATTCGGAACCCCGATTCGGCGCGCGAAACAGCGCCTCATTAAACACGCGGGTTCGGACAGGAGTCCCGTGAGCAGTCTCCGAAGGCTGTCTGGCTCCTCGAATTTCCGCTGGTCACCGGGGACGCTGCGGTCTAGTTGTTGCGAATGAATTCCAGTCTATCGCGGTGGGCTGTCATGCTCTCGCTTGTCGGATGGTCAGCAAACCTCGTCGCCCAGCCGGTGAATCCGCAGCCGGCGGAGCATGTGGTCTTGGTGGTCTGGGACGGGATGCGTCCGGATTTCGTGGCGCCGCAATACTGTCCGAATCTCTATGCGCTGGCCACAAACGGAGTGTTCTTCCGCCGGCATCATCCGGCTTACATCAGTTCCACCGAGGTGAACGGCGCCGCGCTGGCGACCGGGGCCAATCCAGGGCGAAATGGAATCCTCGCGAACACGGAATACGATCCGGAGTTCAACATCCAGTCGTCCTACGCGACGGAGGGCATTGATTCGATCCGTCGCGGAGACGCGATGACGGACGGGCATTACATCATGACCCCGACCGCCGCCGAGGTGTTGCAGGGGGCCGGGATTCCGACCGTGGTCGCCGGATCGAAACTCGTGGCGCAGTTCCACGATCGTTCACGGGTGAAGACGACTCCCGCGCAGAAGCAGTCCGTGACCGTGTATGAAGGAAAGACCATTCCCCGAAGCCTTGTGGACAGCCTGCGGCGGGTCAATGACGACAAGCCCTTCCCGCCAAGCATCACCCACCCGAACACCGCGCAGGACAACTGGACGACTCATGCGCTGACGAAGGCGCTGTGGAAAAACGGGGTGCCGAAGTACACGCTTTTGTGGCTGAGCGATCCGGACAAATCACAGCATGAGACGGGGGTGGGCTCCCCGACCGCGCTCGCGGGAATCGAATCGAGCGACAACAACCTGGGGCAGGTGATCAAGGCCCTGAAGGAAAAGGGCGTGTGGGAGAAAACGGACTTGATGCTGGTTTCGGATCACGGCTTCTCGACGATCAACCGAACGCCCGACATTCCGGCGCTCCTCAAGAAGGGAGGCTTCACGGCGTCCAGCAAGCTGGAGGATCCCGAACCCGGGGATGTCATGGTGGTGGGGCTGGGCGGAAGCGCACTGCTGTATGTGGTGAACCGGGACGAACCCGTCATCCGGCGAGTGGTGCAGTTTCTGCAGACGACCGATTGCGCGGGCACGATTTTCTGCCGGCTTCCGGTCGAGGGGACATTTCCGTTCGAGTCGGTCGGGTACTCCGTCACGAACAACGCGCCCGACATCATTCTCTCGCTCCGCTGGAGCGCGGAGACAAACAGTCACGGCGCGCCGGGATTGATGACGACGGCGGGAGGCACCGCGGGCAAGGGATCGCACGCGTCATTAAGCCGGTTTGACATGAACAACACGCTGGTGGCGCACGGGCCGGATTTCAAGCGCGGCATGGTCAGTCATGTGCCCAGCGGCAACGTGGACCTCGCGCCGACGATCCTGTGGCTGCTCGGGGTCAAGGCGCCTGCCAGCATGGATGGCCGCGTGCTGCACGAGGCCCTGGCGAATTCCACCACGGCAACGCCGGAACCCAAGGTGGAGACCATCGAATCGAAATGCGCCAGCGGCCTGTTTTGGTGGGAACAATACTTGAAATTCAGCACGGTGGGCTCGACGCGCTATTTCGATGAGGGGAACGGGATGAGCACCCGCCGCTGACCCATCGCAGCGCAAAGGAATCCTCGAAGACGGGGCCGCATCCCCCTCGGGAACACCGCCCCGCTCTCAACTCAAATCCCTCTCAACTTCCGGAGCGCCTCACGCCGCCGCCAGCGCCGGCACCTGCACCGTCACCTCCTCGCTCGGCGCGCCATCGCCGGCAGCATTCGCGGCCACGACGCGCACGCGCCCCTGCGCGGCCGGCGTCAGGTTTTCCAGATCCGCGCCCGGCTCCAGCACCGTCAGCACGCGACGGAAATCCGTGTCCACACCCGTCTCGAAAATCTCGACGTGATACCGTTCCGCGCGCAGGCTTGGGAACCATTCCAGCGTCACCCGGCCCGGACCATCCCCCTCCACTAACAATCCCGTCACCTCCTCCGGCACATTCGGGTCCGCGGGGATCTGATCCTCGAAATCCAGCCAGCGCACGTCATCCGACTCCAGCACGCACTCCAGCTCGCTGTGCAGCCGGTGCATCAGTTTCAACAACGCCGCCTCGGAGGCATCTCGCGCCTCGCGCTTCGTGCGCTGGTCCCGCTTGCGGTTGCTCACCGTCTGCACCGCGCTGTTCAGCGTGGATTGCAACGCGCTCCCCGCGGCGCCCGTCACCCCGCCGCCGGGTTCTCATGCGTGGGATGATTCGCCAGATACGTCACCTCCGAGCGCAACAGCTCCACCACCTCCACCAGCGAGGTCGGTAAAGACAACGTCCCGTTCTTGAACCCCGCCTGCGTCCACGCCTCGGACCAGTTCGTTCCAAGAAATGGACGCAACGCATCGCGCGTCTTCACGATGTACGCCTCTGCTGCCAAACGCGCCGTGCTCTGCGCCACCACCGCCGAGCGCTTCCCGTCGCGGGACACCTGGTAAATGCTCTCCTTGCCACGCGCATCGTCCGGGGCGGCCTGGAACGGCGTCAGCAGGACGTGCGCGAGATTGAGCGCCACGGAATGAAGCGTGATGCCGCCGGCCATCTTGGTGGCCGCGGCATAGAGATGCGAACGGTTTTGGAGCTGCATAATGATGCTGTGTTATTACTCTCGTTAGGATGTTAATTGTTTCCCACTGACGGACCCGCTGGAAAGCAAAGCATCACCCGTGCCGAGAATTCTGCTATCGGTCACTTTTGAGACGTATGCTCTCATTTTCAACTGCGCCCGCACGCAAATCCAATCAAACGGGCCTGCGTGTCTCTGCACTTCACGCGTTATTTCACGTTCTATTTGACGCCTCCGACCGGATCTGCTTACCTGACGGACGTTCCAACCCATCCTATGAATCCGCCACGCGAGCGGTATATCTGGGGAGCTTTGAACAGCCGGGTGTGGCTGTCCGCTTTCTTGGCCTGTCTTTTCTTCTCTCCTGCCCTCCGGGCCGACGTCGTCACTGAATGGAACAATCAAATTCTCGATTCCATCCGTGGAGCATCTACTTCGCCCACCCTGGCGTCTCGTAATCTCGCCATCCTTCACGGCGCAGTGTTCGACGCGGTAAATGGCATCGCCCGCAATTACCAGCCATACCGTTTCCAAGCCTCCCCGCCGGTTGGTGCGTTGCCGGAGGCCGCCGCCTGCGGTGCCTCACATGAGATATTGATGCATCTCTACCCTGAGCGTCGGGGCGCCTTTGACATGCAATTGCAA
>JBDHQG010000464.1:0-4098 GCA_039806925.1 Limisphaerales bacterium | reverse complement strand
GTAATGCTGGCCCCACCGCAGATCGTGCAGCGTATTCTCCGGCGCGAAGCCAAGTTTCCGCCAGAGCTGGTAGGTCACCAGGCCATCGAGGCCGGCGCATTCGTCCACCTCGTTGAAATGCGGCAGCGCGTCGCCTTCGAACAGCACGCGCTTCGTCCTCGCGTGTTTCACCGGCGGACGATCCACGTTGTTCAGCAGTCCCTCGACGAGATCGCTGGCCGGCGCGAGATCCTTCAGGCCCTGTTGATACTGGATGCCGATGGTCACGCAGCCGAACTCATCGGCGATGCGCACCGCCGCGATGTACATCTTGCATTGCTGGAGCGTCTGCGCCTCGGTCAGCTCGCTCGCCTCGTCCATGCCCCAGTCGAACTTCATGCCCTTGCGCCGCAGCCAGCCAACGACCTCGCGCGCCTCGGCATCCGTCACGCGCTGCATCTCGGCGAAGAGCGAGGACTGGCTCAGGCGTTCCTTGAAGAGCCCGGTGGGATGCAGCAACTCATCCGGAATGATGGCATTGAACATCCCCATGCAGCCTTCATCGAACACGCCCATGATGGCCTTGCGCTGACGCAACTCCCGCGCGAAGTCACGTCCGATCTTCACGTCCGCCGCCGGCAGCTTGAGCAACGCGAGATCGCGAACGTGACTCTGGTCGTGCGTGACGATTCCGGTCGAGAGCCACTGGCGAAGGCCGTTCTTGAAAAAGTCATCCTTGAAATTCTCGCTCCAGAGCGAGCTGTAGCGGATGCCCGCCTTGGTCATCGAGCCATTGAGATTCAACATGCCGACGAGCCCCGGCCAGGTGCCGCTCCAGTTCGCGACGGTGAGAACCGGCCCGCGATGCGTGAAAAGCCCGTGCAGGATGTGATGGCTGTATTGCCACACGCACTCGGCGACGATGAGCGGCGCGTCCGCGTCGAGTTGGCGGAAGACTTCCATGCCCATCTTCTGCGAGTCGATGAAACCGTGGCCCTTCGCCTTGTCGAACGAATGCGCGCGCACCACGGTCCAGCCCTCGGCCTTGAGCGCCTTGATGAGGACGGCTTCCATCTTCGCTTGTTCAGTCCAGCATTTCTGGTTGGCCGAGGTGCGGAGGTCGCCATTGGCCATGAGATAAACGTGACGCGGCTTGAGCGGTGCGGGTGCTTTCATGTGTCGTGCGGCGAAGGGTAGCGGAGCGTTTGCACGCGAAAAGATTTTTCCATCGCCCGCGCCTCAATGCGCGCGGATGAATTGCGTGTTCGACAGCGGAATCCGGGCTGATAGAAAACCGGTGGATCCATGAAGCCGCATCGTCAAAACCGCCGCCAGTTCCTCGCCACGACCCTTGCCGCCGCCGGTTCAATTGCCGTGCGCGGCCACGTCCGGGCCGCCGCCAGCTCGCCGCGCATCAAGGCCGGCTTCCTCGGAACAGCCCACTCTCATTTCAGGGAAAAGCACAGAGCCCTCCTCGAATCGCCGGTCTGGCATCTCATGGGCCTCTGCGAGGAGGACGAATCGGTGCGCGCGAAAGGCCCGGCTGACGCGCGATGGATGACCGCCGGGGAACTGTTTGCGAGCGTTGACGTGGTGATGGTGGAATCCGCGGTGGCGCATCATGCGCGCGATGCGAGGCGCGCATTGCTGGCGGGGAAGCATGTTCATGTGGAGAAGCCGCCGGCGGATTCGATGGAAGATTTCGCCGGGCTGTTGAACATCGCTGCCGAACGGAAGCGCCTGCTCCAGATCGGCTACATGTGGCGCTACAATCCGGGCATCAACGCCGCCATCGAAGCCGCGCGCAAGGGCTGGCTGGGCGACGTCTATCTTGTGCGCGCGACCATGAACACGCTGGCCGGCGCGGAGCAGCGCCGGGAGTGGGCGAGGTTTCGCGGCGGCGCGATGTTCGAGCAGGGCTGCCATCTCATCGACCCGCTGATCCGCCTGCTCGGGAAGCCGGCGAAGATCACGCCGTTCCTCAAACGCTCCGGCATCGCGGATGATTTGCTGGCCGACAACACGGTGGCCGTCTTCGAGTTCGCGCAGGCGATGGGCATCGTCACGAGCGCGCCGTTGCAGCCCAACGCCGGGCCGCAGCGGTTCTTTGAAATTCTCGGCACCAACGGCACGGCGAAAGTCCAGCCGCTGGAGCAGCCGTCGCTGACCATCGATCTCGGGAAAGCCGCCGGTCCCTACGCCGCCGGCAGACAGGAGATAAAACTTCCGCCTTACCGCCGCCATGTGGATGAGTTCAATGAACTGGCCTCCGCCATCCGCGAGGAAAAGGCCCTGCCGTTTTCCATCGAGACGGAGATGAACATCCACGACGCCTTGATGCGCGCGTGTGAGATGAATTGAGCCGGAACGATGCAGCCGGACATCGCGGAGGTCTGGCGCGCCCGCAGGACAGGCTCCTGTCCCGAAGTTTCCGAACACAACAATAGATGGTCTGGCTCGGCGAATCCTTTTTCCATTGCCCACGGTTTTGCAGTCCGGGTCAGCCGGATGCCTGACCTGCCTTCCACTCCGTCGTTCCGGTTAAAAGCGCCAGCCGATGGCGAGGTAGTGCAGGTTCAGCCCGGGATTCGGGTCAGCCAGCCTTGCATTGGACATGTGTTGATAACGGTAGCCGAGGCTGAGATGTGAACCGCATTCCCATGTCATCCCGATATACGTCATGAATTGCAACCTGGTGCCGAAATCCACGGGACCGAACTCGTCGCGGCTCAGAAACATGGGGCCAAACCCTCCCTCCAGGAAGACGGGCATCTGCTTCCAGCCCATCGAGAGCATCGGTCCCGCGTTGGCCACCAGCCCGTCCTCATGCCAGCCGTGCAGCCAGCCCGCGGAAAGCTCGATGCGTGGATCGAGATGCAGACCCGTTTGCCACCCCAAAACCCAGGGCAGGCTCCAGTTCGCATAGACATCCGTTTCGTAGAATGTCTCACCTGATTTTCGCGCGGAAATGCCGGTGCGCGCGCCAGTCGTGTGAAGTTGAAAATTTTGGGCGCGGAGTAGATTCGTCCCCAGACAAAGACTGGTCAGAATCCACACTGCCCATCGAAGTTTCAGCCGATGAGGGATGATATGTGGACTGCCGTTCGACGGCGCTCCTTGCAATGCTTGCATATTAAACGGCCCAGGATGGACGCGGCCTCGCGCGCGTTTTTGGAAAGGCCCAGTCAGGGCACGCGTGTGATGGCGCTTTACCTTTCATGTGAACCCTCAAAACCAAAACCGCGCACCGGCCGCCACATTGAAGCTGCCTTGAACGGATGGCTCGACGTCGAGGACCGGCGCGATCTCGAGGAACATGTCGACGGGACTCCGATCCAGCATGTAACTGACGCCGATGGGCACGCGCACGCCGAAACGATCGTCGCCGTCCTGAAATTTCGCGCGCCCGCCAACCCCGATATATGGAGAAAGCAGGCCATGCGGACAGTGATGACTTCCGAAGACGTGCCAGAGGGCGTCGCTGTGAAGTTGGAGGCCATCCTCACGATGGAAGGACGCGCCGAGGCCACCATCCACGGCGAACGTTTCGTTCACCCAATACTTCAAAGTCAGACCGATGGGCTCTCCGAACATCAACCCTGCACCGAAGCGGTTTTCCAGATTGTCGGAGGCAGCCCGGCCCATGATGTTTGTCGCGTTCTGCGCTTGAGAGGCAGTGAGGGCGGCGGTGAACGCCAGACCAAGTGTAACGAGTGATTTGTTCATAACACTTCTTGAGCAGGGAAGAAGCCATGTGCCTGCGCCCTGCGGGCTGAAGGAAACTGAATCGAAGTCAGGCTCTTGCGGAAAATGAACCGGAAGCTGTTCCGTCGTCATGAATTGCAAGCTGCAATGAGTTCCGTTGACGACTGTGCGAATTCACCTGTTGAATTGGGAATAAGGAGGCTCCTCGCTGTTGCGAAAGCAATCGCTGTCACATTCACCACACGAATCGCAAGCGCGAAGTCGTTTGCCGGACGTCTTGTTCCCAGCGGGCAGGGGACAAGTCCACCTCACGACAGACCTGAGAGATAAGCCGCCGGTCGGCGGGCGAGCCGGGCTGGGCGGGGACGGCGTTGACGGTGGCGATCATGGTGTCCAGCTCGCCGCGCAGTTCCG
>JBDHQG010000463.1:0-4106 GCA_039806925.1 Limisphaerales bacterium | reverse complement strand
CCGTTGGCCACCTCCTGCACGTTCGCGCCGCTGGCCTCGCAGATGACGGAGATGGCGTTGATGTAGGAAATCTTGAGCGCGAGGAACGAGTTCGCCGCGTGCTTGATGAGCTCGGCGGAGTTGATGTCCGTGACGATGATGGGCGCGTTGAAGGGCGTGTAGACTTCCTTCATCGCGGCCACGGGACGCTGCGAGCGCACGCCGATGACGACGCGGTCGGGCTTCATCAGATCCTCGACGGCGAATCCTTCGCGAAGAAACTCGGGGTTGCTGACGACGTCGAACTCCACCTTGGCCTTGCAGTAGCGCTTGATGGTTTCGGCCACCTTGTCGCCGGTCTTCACCGGCACGGTGCTTTTATCGACAACGATCTTGTAGCTGGTCATCGACGCGGCGATCTCTCTCGCCACGCCTTCGATGAAGCTCAAGTCCACCGCGCCATCGGGCAGCGGCGGCGTGGGCACGGCGATGAAGATGACGTCGGAGTTCTCGACACCGTCCCTGGTGCTGGCGGTGAAGCGCAGCCGTCCGGCGGCGACGTTCTTCTTCACCAACTCTTCGAGGCCGGGCTCATAGATGGGAATCCCGCCGGCCTGGAGGAGTTTGACCTTGCCCTCGTTGTTATCGACGCAGATGACCTGGTGCCCGACTTCCGCAAAGCAGGTTCCCGTCACCAATCCCACGTAGCCCGTTCCGATAATCGTCAGCTTCATTTCAATTCAGGTGCTGTCCTGTCACCAAAATCAATCGGCTGAAGTCGGGCTTGCTCAAGCAGGGCGGGCATCTGAACCAACCCGGGCGGCGTTACTTCGCGGGGGCGCCGGCGGCGCGATTGGTCAGCGGTGTCACGTTGACCGGAGCGTTTGTCACCGGCGTGATGCTCATGGGCGGGACCGCCGGCTGTTTCAGCTTGGCCAGCTCGGGCTTGGCCTTCAGGAGGTCATCCTGGCGCATCGTGGCCTCAAGGCTCATCGGGCTGTTGGGATGATCCTTCAAGAGCTCTTCGTAGAGCTTGAAGGAATCCTCGGGCTTGGAGGTCTCGTACAGCTTGGCCAGCGCGAGTTTGGCTTCGCCGATGACGGGCGAACTGGCATAGCGCTTGGTGATGTCCTCGTATTTGGCGGTGGCTTCCGCCGTCCTGCCCTGGGCCTTCAGCGAAGCGGCCACGCCGATGGCGGCCTGCGGATTCCACGGGCTGTCCGGATATTCCTGAGAAACCTGGGCAAAGCGCTTTTCCGCGGCGGCGTAATCGGCGGCGGACTTCGCCTCGGAGAAGAGGACTCCTGCGCTCAGCAACAGGGCGCGGGCGGCTGCCTGGCTGCCGCGGTGTTCGGTGGCGATCCTGGCATACGCCTCGGCGGTTCCCGGAGGGACGGCGCCCGAGGCGCTGAAGGGCACGCGGACATCGGAGAGCGCGGCGCTGGCCGAACGCTCCTTCTCGGCCTGCTGTTGCACGAGAATCATCGCGACAAAGATGACCACCAGCGCGACGCCGGCACCGATGACGAGACGCTTCTTGTGAACTTCGAGCCATGCCAGAAGGGAGACAACGCCATCCTGCGGGGCCTGCTGTGGCTGCGACTGCGCCTGTGTAGACTCTGATGATTCCATATATGAACGAGAGCGTGGAATGTTCAGTTTGAGCCTCGAAAAGGCAAGACGGAAAATGCCCGGATTCAGGGCTCCGGGGTTCCCTGATTCAATATGGAGCCCTGATTATCCCGACTCCGAAACGCCGTTTCCCGCACGCGGCGCTAAAGTTTTGATCCGGGGCGGTCGCTACTTAGGGGAAACAACGCCACGCCGGGCGACGTAGCGTTCCCGGGCGGGACAATGGTTCCGCCAGTCGGGAGAACAAGGAAGTTCTCCATCGGTTCAATCTGGAACGGATTCGACTGTACGCGCGATGGCGGCCCGGGGGCGTTCGATTCGGGGTGGTTTGAGCAAAACACATGAAGACGAAACTGTTCAAACGCCGCATTGAAAGCACGGATTGCCGCCTCCCCGGATTCCCCATCCAGAAAACCGTTTTTGCCGTGACTGGTCCCGCGCTCGTCACCGCAGCGCTTGCCGTCGCACCGCAAACCCTCCGGGCGGACGAACCCTCGCCGGAACTGATCACTCTCGATGAGCGGTCCAGCACCAATTCACTCGAAGGGTTGTTCGAGGCCCAGGGCAGCCCGCTCCAGCCGAAGAAAGGCGCGCGCACCGTCGGCGAAGAGAAAGCCGGGGAGGAAAAGCCGATTGAATGGTTCACAGGCGAATCGCCGTGGTGGAAATGGTCCCACGTCACCGGCAACTGGGGCGGCCTGCGCGACGCCCTCGAGAACGGCGCCGCCACCATCGCGGGCTCGTACACGCTCGACTGGGGCGGCCCGCTCTCCGGCGGACTCTCGAAGCGCGGCACCGTGCGCGGTTTGCTGGACGTGAACCTGACCGTCGATGCCGCCAAACTCGGCCTGCCCGGAGGCACCCTTTTCGCCCAGTATTACTTTCGTCATGGCCGCAACGGTTCGGATGACGTGGGTGAACTCCAAGCCTACTCGAACATCGATGAAGCCCGGCTCAGCCGCGAATACGAACTCTGGTACGAGCAGAAGACGCTAAACGACAAACTGCGGCTCAAGCTGGGCCAGGTGGATGCCAATGCCGAGTTCGCCTTCATTGAAGCTGCCGGCGAATTCATCAACTCGTCTGCCGGATTCTGTCCTTCCATCGTCAACTTCCCGACCTATCCCGACCCGGCACTCAGCGCGAACCTGTTCCTCTACCCGCTTGAAAACCTCTACATCGGCGGAGGCGTGTACGGCGACGGCATCACCGAAACCTCGCGTCACGGCTTCCGGCAGCCGTTCTACATCGGCGAAGTTGGTGTCACCCTGCCTTTGGGGGAGACGCTCGGTCCGCTGCGTCTCGCGGCGGGAGCTTTCTACGACACGGGACATCAGGACCGCTTCGATGGCGGCGCCCAAGGCAAGGTCAACGGATTCTACGCCCTGGCCGAACAACAGATCTGGCGGGAGAACCCGGACGACAAGGAAGACAAACAAGGGCTCAGCGTCTTTGCTCACTATGGCTATACCGATGCGAAGGTCAGCGCCGTCGAGCACCACCTTGGCCTGGGCGTTTCGGCGGTCGGCTTGATTCCCGCGCGCGACGCGGATGTCACCGGCCTTTACTGGACGCTGGCCAAGACCAGCCGCGCGAGCGATTCCGGGTTCGATGCCGATGAATCCGCCTTCGAGTTCTTCTACAAGTTCGAGGTCACACCGGCCATCAGCCTCAAGCCCGACCTCCAATACATCACCCATCCCGGCGGCGTGAAAACGGCGGACGACGCGCTCGTGTTCACGCTGCGCCTCGACGTGACGCTCTGATTTCGGTTACGTGGAAAACAACGGGCGCGAGCAGGACGTTCGCGCCCGCTTTTGTTTTCCGGCATTGCATGAGGTCGGTTGCAATGTCCGGTCAAAACGAACGCCGCATGATCGCCTTTGCGCTTTTGTCCCCACTGACTTTCCCCGACCATCGCCCGGTGAACTGGCTGCCGCGCGACTCCAACGTGAGGATGACGCTGTTCTTCCTCGTCTTCGTCGGGGCGCTGCTGCTTTTGATGAAGCTCGCCACGCCGCTGGTCCGCCGCCGCTCAACCAAAAGCTCCCTCCGCTTCTGGCTGTCGCCGTTGCCCGCGCCCAATTCCCTCGCCCGGTGTGCGCCCCGTTGCGGGCTGACCACCCGTCTCGTCCATGCCGCGCTGAGCGCCGGCGTTCTTGCCGCCTGCTACCGGATCTTTTGGAATTTCATCGTCCCGCTCGAACTTCCGGCGTGGGTTCTCGGATACCTCGCCGCGCCGGTGCTCCTGCTCTTCAGCTCGCTGCTTCTCGCCGTGGTCACGCTGCTGTGGCTGCCGGCCGGCGAACTGTTTCCCGCGCTTCATCAGAACCCGCTGCTGGCCCGCGGTGTCGCCGACTTCTGGGGCCGCCGCTGGAATCTCTGGTTCAGCGACTGGTTCCGCTACGCCATCCTCGCGCCCCTTCGGCAACGGCCGGTGCTGGCCGTGGTGCTGGTGTTCCTCGTGTCCGGCCTCGTCCACGAATGGGTCATCA
>JBDHQG010000462.1:0-4107 GCA_039806925.1 Limisphaerales bacterium | reverse complement strand
ACCATTTCAGACCGCGAGCCACGGTGTTCGCCGTCGTTAACCATCATTTCATGAATCGGAAATTCTCCTCCAAAGCCATTGGCGCGTTTTTCGTCGCTTGCGCCGTGCTGTCAGCCATCCTGGCCTGTCTCTTTGCCAACAGCTTCCGCCCAGGCCAAGTCGTCTTTTCCAATGACGGCCCGTTGGGGGTCGTGATGTCCGAGGCCATCCAACAACCCGGCGCGTTCAGCGGTTACTGGGTCGACCTGCACTGGCTGGGCAGCAATGGCGCCTTCTCGCCCGCCTGCTTCACCTATGGACTCCTGTGGTTCCTGGGCCCGATTGGTTTCGCCAAATTTTACCCGTTGTTCGCCTCTTTGATTCTCGGCCTTTGCACATGGGGCTTTTTTCGTTCCCTTGGCTTAAGATCCTCGCTGGCCATCGTTGGGGGGATCGCCGCGGGCCTAAACTCCAATTATTTTTCCAACACCTGTTGGGGGCTTGGTTCGCGCTCGCTCACTCTGGCGTGCATGTTCCTCGCCCTCGCCGCGCTCAGCGCCCGGCGGGCCGGCAATGTTTGGATCAACGCGGTCCTCGCCGGACTTGCCGTGGGCATGGGAGTGGTCGAGGGGGCCGACAACGGTGTCATTCTCAGCCTGTTCGTGGGCGCGTTCGTGGTCTGGCAATCTTTCGCCGAAAATCCTTCCCCCGCCAAGGGCGCCATGCGCAGCCTCCGGCTCGCTCTGGTGGTTCCCTTCGCGCTGCTGATCGCCACCCAGACGCTTATCAGCCTTTTCAGCATCGCCTCCCAAGGCGCTGTCAGCGCCACCGCCGATCAAGAGACTCGCGAACAAAAATGGAACTTCGCCACGCAATGGAGTCTCCCGCCTGCCGAGACTCTCCGCGTCATTGTGCCGGGCCTGTATGGCTACCGCATGGATACCCCGGGCGGCGGAAGCTACTGGGGCCGCGTCGGCGAAGCCCCGGGAGCTCCCGAGCAGATGCGCCGCTTCTCGGGGGCTGGCGAGTATGCCGGGGTTCTCGTTGTCCTGCTGGCGGTGTTCAGCGTCGTCGCGTCCTTCCGCAAGAGCCCGTTTTTCGAGGAGCGCGAACGGAAGATGATCTGGTTTTGGGCCGTCATGTTTTTGATCGCAATGGTTCTTTCGTGGGGCCGCTTCGCGCCGGCATTCTACAAGATCGTCTACTCCCTGCCCTACTTTTCCAGCATCCGGAATCCCATGAAGTTCATGCACGCCGGGCACATGGCGCTGATGATCTTGTGTGGCTATGGTCTGCTCGCGTTGAGCCGGCGCTATCTTGAGACCACTACCGCGCCGTCTGGAGGCGTTTCCGCGCGATTGGGACAATGGTGGTCCAAAGCGACTGCCTTCGAGAAGCGCTGGACAATTGGAATGTTCGCCACTGTCGCCCTCAGCTTGTTCGTCTTCTTCATCTACGCCTCGGGCAAGCCGGGCCTGGTCAGCTACCTCCAAACTGCCCAACTCCAGGGCGCAGGCGATCCGAAGCAAGTCGCCGAGTTCAGCATTGGCGAAGTTGGGAAAGCCTTCTTGTTCTTCGCTGCCTCCACCGGCGCTGTCTTCCTGATCATGGGAGGTATCTTCGCCCGCGAACGCGCCGTCTGGGCGGCAGTTCTCCTTGGGCTGATTCTCACCGTCGACCTCGCCCGCGCAGACAAACCTTGGATCATCTTCTGGGACTATACGCACAAGTACGCGACGAATCCGGTTCTCGATCTGCTGCGCAAGAAACCATACGAAGGCCGTGTCATCGCGCCGCAGTTCCTTGTCGATCCGCGCGGGCTGCCTCCGGAGAAACGAATCGACCAATACTTCCCCTCCCTCTATGGCATCGAATGGGTCCAGCACCACTTCCAGTTCTACAACATCCAGTCGATCGATGTCGCCCAGGATCCGCGTCCTCCAGCGGACAAACAAGCCTACACCGCAAACTTGCTGCCGAAGCCTGGCCGGTATTGGGAACTGACAAACACCCGATACATTCTCGGCATGGCAGGCTTTCTCGACGCATTGAACACCCAGATCGACAAGGGCAAAGCGCGGTTCCGGATCGTGGAACGATTCGACATCGCGCCGAAACCGGGCGTCGCCAATCCCACCGGGCTTGACGATCTCACCGCCGTTCCAGCCGCGGACGGCGCGCTGGCGGTCTTCGAATTCACGGGCACCCTGCCCCGCGCCAAATTTTTCACCCACTGGCAGGTGAACACCAACGGAGACACCGCGCTGAAAACCTTGGCCGATGACGCGTTCGACCCGGCATCGACAGTCATTGTATCCGACGCCATCACGGGTTCTCCATCGACGAACTCGACACCAGCCACAGCCGAGATCACTTCATACAATCCACGCCGGATTGAAGTGAGGGTCAACGCCCCGGCTGCGGGAGTTCTCCTGCTCAATGATCGGTTCGACAAAGACTGGCGCGCGTCGTCCGCAGGCCAATCCCTGCCGTTGCTCCGCTGCAACTTCATCATGCGCGGTGTTCAGCTCCCCGCCGGCCAGCACACCGTTGTCTTCGAATTCCGTCCCTCGCTGACGGGCCTCAAGGTGAGTCTCGGCGCGATTGTCCTCGGAATTGGACTTTGCATCGCCATCGTCTTCCTTCGCCAGAGGGATTCTGATCCCTCACCAACGCCGGCATGAGCCACCAGGACACGTACTACCGGCGGAACGAGGCTTACGCCGAGCATCTCGCCGGCTGGGATCCCGGGCTCTATTCCAAATACGCCGGCGCGTTGAAGCCGGCCCGGCCCGGCGCGCGGGCGCTGGATGTCGGGTGCGGCGTCGGCCAGGTCGTGGCGCGGTTGCAGGAGGCGGGCTTCGAGGCGCACGGCGTGGATGTGTCGGAGCCGAACATCGCCCGCGCCCGCAAGGTGTCCGAACGCTGCCAGCTCTACGACGGACGCACGCTCCCCTTCCCCGACCGGCATTTCGCCAGCGCGGGCGCCTTGAACGTGCTGGAACATGTGGACGAACCGGAGGCGTTCATCGCCGAGCTCGTCCGCGTCGTCGAGGCCGGCGGGCGCATCGCGCTCTCCAGCCCGAATTTTTTCCGTGTGTTCGGCTTTCGCGATTACCATCCACACATGCGCGGCGTGGGAAACAAATGGCGGAACTTCCGCCGGCTCCAGCAGAAGCGCGCGCAGATGCGAACCGCGCCGGACACCGTCCGGTTCGACAGGATGCAGCCCATCGTGAAGGAGCCGTTCACCCCGGATGACGACGCCATCGTGGCCACCAACGCGCTGGAGATGCGGTTCTTCCTCGAACGCGCCGGCTGCGTGGTGGAAAGCGTCTCGTGCTGCGACCGCCCCGTGGCCGGGCCGGTGGATTTTGCGTTGAACCTTGGCCCTTGGCGTTACTGCATGTTCAATTCATTCCTCATCGCGCGCCGGGCGCGGTGAGGCCGAAAGCCGCGGATTCCCACGGGCGCGTTCCCCAAATCCGCCGGTCCCGTCTCTGTCGTGCAGCAACAGCTCGACGCCTACAACGCGCGCGATGTGGAGAGCATCCTCGCCACCGGCACCGCCGCTGGCAGCATGAACAGAAGAGCGACAAGAGCGGCGACGTTGGGGAGAAATGTGCGTGACGGGTTCATGGGCAGCGTCCAGTTTTTCCCTGCTCAGAAAATCATCTACCAACGGGAGATTCCACCGTAATCACGGACTTTCGAAAAATTTCGCCGCTCCGAAGGAGTAAAACAAACCAGCCTGGGGCAACGCCCCAGGTTCCAAGGTTACAGAAGGGCATCAGCCCTGAAAGCGGCACAACAATGTCTCGCCCTTACAGGGCTGGCTCATTCACACAGAGAACCCAGGGCGCCGCCCTGGGCTGGTCTGTTCAATGCCTTCGCCTTCCCGAAATCTCCGCCGCAACTTCCCTTTTGACACCCGGCGGCGCTTGCACACAATCCGCCGCATGAACCTCTTCGCTGTCTCTCGCGTCGCCGTCTTTTTTTGCACCATCCTCCTCGCACCTTCGTTGCGCGCGGCGGACGATTATGTGCCCGGTCCCGACTCCAAGCCGCAGGAGGGCGTGCCCAAGGGCGAGGTCATCAAGGGCATTTACACGTCCGGGGAGAAGTCCG
>JBDHQG010000461.1:0-4122 GCA_039806925.1 Limisphaerales bacterium | reverse complement strand
ATTTTTTCAGCGCGTAGATCGACCAGCCGATGGCGCGGTTCAGGTTCGCGTGCGCCCCGGTGACGCCGCCCTGACCGCGGTGCGTGTCGAAGCCGCCAATCTCGGTGCCGGCGATGATCGCGTCGGTCTTGTTCAGCACGAGCGCGGCGGACTTGAGCTTGTTGAAGAAGTCCATCGTGGCATTGCCGGGGTCCACCGCATATTTCGCCGCGACGTTGCTGCCATCCGGCCGGCGCCAGCCGCCGTTCTTCACGTTGACGGTGGGGAAGAGGTAGTAGCCCTGGGAATCACCGGCGGGCGCGCCTTCGGGGCGCCAGTCCACGTCGCCGTCGGTCTTCACATTGTCGCGGAAGCTGTTTCCGTTCTCGCTGAAATCGATCTGCGCGAAGAGGCCGAGGGTGGACTGGAGATTCCGATACTGGAGGCTGAGCAGCTCGCGGTTGAGCTTCGACGGGAACGGATAACCCGCCGTGGTGCCGAGCGCGGCGTCCGCCTTCGCGTCGCCGGCGGGCGAGGGAACGCTGAGCAGGTTGTAGCGCGTGGGATCGCTGAGATTCGTCATCGCCGCCTCGGAGCCGCGCAGGATGAGCGGGAGCGAGGACTGGATGGAAACGCCGGTCAGGGGCGCGGTGTTCGCGAGGCCGGACTGGTAGATGGTGCGGTAGAAGATGCCGTCGTTGACGAGGTTGTTGTTCGGCGTGCCGTTCTCCCAATACCGTTGTGAGTCGAAGTGCGAGCGCGACTGGCGCGGATAGGCCACGCGATGCACGAGGGCGAGGTCGCCCGCGTTGTAAACGGGCGCAAGGAATTTCAACGCGGGATGCAGCGCGCCGAAGCCGTTCCCCAGCGGAATCGCCCTGCCATAGCCGTAGGTGTCGTCGCCGGAGGTTCGCGGCGTTCCACCCAGATCGGAGAATTGCGTGGCATCGAAGCACGGGCCGATGGCGCTGTAGTTGGAGTCGGGGCCGTCCTGCGGAATTCCGATGGTGGGCCGGCTTGTGGCGTATTGGGGATCGAGGATCGGGATGACGGAATTGAGCGCGTCATTCGCGCCGCGCAGCCAGATGAAGAGCACCTTTTTGCCGTTGGTGCCGATGCCGCCGGCGGCGAGCGCGCGTTTCATGGCAAACGGAATGTCGGTGAGGCTCGCCAGCGCGGCGGCCATGCCGATCTTCGCGGAGCGATCGAGGAACTGGCGCCGGGAAAGGACGTTGATGTGACGGTGTTGCATAACGAAGGGGCTTATTGTTCCTGGAAGCGTTGAAGAGTCATGAGCATGGCGGCCATCGCGCGCACGCGGGTGTCGTATTGCGCCGAGGTGTGGCTCAGGCTGGAGAAGAGCGAGGCGGCGGTGCCGTCGTCGGAGGTGTTGAGGAAGTTGACGGCGTTGCCGCGATAGAGGTCCAGGTTCGCCCTGCCTTCCGCCGGGAAGAGGATGGAGAGAAAGTAATCGGCCACGAGTCCGGCGTTGTTCCAGCTGGAGGACGGAAGCTTCTTTTTCAGCAGCGCGACCGGGTCGGCGACGTTGTTGTTGCCGCCGGAGATGTTGTCCGCCTTGGCCGGCGCGTTGTTGGTCATCAGCAGGGTTTGGACGAAACGGATGCGTTCCGCGAGCGTGCCGCCGCTGATCCACGGCGCACCCGCCTCGGGATAGCCATCGGGCGCGTCGCGATCGAAGAGCTTCATGTTGCCCATGCGCACGAGCGGTGAGGAGCTGGAGATGCGGCTGCGGCCGGAGATGGAATAGCCGTCGGTGTTCGCGGTGAAGCTCCCGTTGGGATTCGGCGAACGCAGCGCGCGGATGGCGCTGACCGCGAATTCGACCGGCGTCTTGATTTTTTGCAGCGAACCCTCGTGGCCGCGGAAGAGATCCGAGTTGAAGATGGTGCGCAGCACGGAGCGGATGTGGCCCTTGCGGCCGTCCGGCCCGGGCGTGTCCCACGCGATGATGCACTGGCGGACGAGCTCGGCCTCGGCGCTGCGGTTGGGATCCGCGTAGTTGTAGTAGGCATATTCCGGGAGATCGATGGTGGTGGTCGGGTTTGGAAATTCGTCGTGGATGAAGAGGCGGCAGAGCTTCACGCTGAGGTATTCGGCGGTGTGGATGTTGGTCGAGAGGCTCGCGATGACGTCGTAGCCGTCCTGGATGCCCGCGCTGCCGGTGCGGCGGGGCAGGGCGATTTGGTAAGGGCGGCCGGCCCACGGCGCGCCGAGGCGCGGGGCGTAGGTCTTCGGGCCGGTGGCGAGCAGGTTCGTGCGGCTGGCGTTCGGGTGCCAGACGGAGAGAATGGGAGCTCGGTTGGTGCCGTGCCAGTTGGAGTTGTAGCTGAAGGTCCAGACGCCGACGCGGTTGGAAACGCCGCTGCCGCTGGTCGTGGGATAGAAGCCGTAGGTCTGCGTGGTGGGCGCGAAGGGATTGTTGATGTTCCCGCGATCCACCTGGTTCACCGTCCAGCCGGTCCACGCGCGGGACATGGCGGTGATGTCGAGCTGGTCGTAGCCGTTGTCCACGCCCATGCAGTAGAGCTCGAAGAGTTCGCGCGCGTAGTTTTCGTTCGCGACGCGTGTGCCGTCGCCGCGGCTTTCCACGGTGTCGAGGTAAACGATCTGCGCGGGGCTCTCGGCGTGGACCTTGAGCAGATCGTAGAAGGTGCAGTTGGGATTGAGCAGCGCGTTGCGCCAGCCGGTGATCTCGCGATATTCCCAATCCGCGGCGATGGCTTCCTCCACGGCGGAGTCGTTGTAATGGCGGTCGAAGTAATCGTAGCTTTTGGCGTGCTCGGTGACGAAATGGTTTTCGAGGAACTGGGTGAGCACTTCGAGCAGCTGGCGCGGGGAGCTGACGGCGTTGAGGATGTACCAGGCGCGCAAATCGCTGAGGCTGCCGCCGCCGAGGCTCCGCGCGGTGACGGATCCGTCGTCCGGGCTCGGGCGTCCGAAGCTGTCCAGCCGCGCCTTGAGCGAGGCGAGGCCGCCGAAGGGAACGTCGGTTCGCACCAGCCCCGCGGTGGCGCTGCCGGAGAGGCGGGCGGTGAGCGTGCGGTTTTGCGAGGGAATCGTGTACCAGAAGCTCAGCGTGTACGTCTGGCCGGAACTCACCCCGGCGAGGTTGCTTTGGAAGACGGAGTCGTTGCCGCCGCCGCCGGATGCCGTGGCCACGAGCCGCAGGCTGCCGTTGCCGCTGAAGGAGCGCGTGGTGCTGATCGAAGAGTTGGTGAAGTCCGCGGTGATGCCCCAGTCGGCCGTCAGGTTGGCGTTCTCGAAGTCGCCGTTGCGCAGAAGATTCGGGCCGGCTTCGGGAACGAGCCCGGCCACCAGCTTCGCGTCGTCGATGTAAACTTCGCCCGCGCCGTTCAGGTAGAAATAAAACTGCGGGGTGCCGCTGGCGACGCCGGTGACGCGCGCGTAATACCATTGCGGCAGCGGCGGCGGGTCGGCGTCGGACACGAGGATGCCGCCGCCGGAGAGCCGGATGTTGATGCGGGTGTTGCCGGAATCGGGGCGCGGAAGGTAGCTGAACTTCAGCACGCCGTAATAACCATTGGTGAGGCCGGGGATGTTCGCCTGGTAGATGGAGTCGTTGTTGCCGGTGCCGGCGGCGGTGGCGACGATGCGGAGCGCGCCGGCGCCCGTCGCGACGGGCGCGGCGACAATGGTGGAACCGGTGAAATCCGCCGTGCGCGTCCAGCCGTTGGTGATCGATTGCTCGAAGTCGCCGTTGCGAACGACGTTCGGGCCGAGATAGGTGGTGATGTTGGTTTCAATCACGACCTCCGGGCCGGAGGTGTTCGTGACGTAGGAGATGTTGGTGTAAATGAGGCTGAGCGACAGATCATCGATGAACGCGCTGCCGGCTCCCGAGAGGTAAATGTACAACGTGGCGGCGGTGACGCGCCCGGTGACGGTCACGGTCGTCCAGTTGGTCTCCAATGCCGCGCCGGCGCCGTTGGTGACCGTCGTGACATAGGCATCGGGCAGGGTGAGGATTCCTTCCGGCGCGAGCTGCTCGTCGATGTATGCCTGTGGTCCGATGGCGGCCACTCGTTCGAGTTCGTCCGGCGTCGGCCCGTAGGCCAGCCGGTTCAGTGCATTCGCGGTGAGCAGGGCGTTGCTGCTCATCTG
>JBDHQG010000460.1:0-4123 GCA_039806925.1 Limisphaerales bacterium | reverse complement strand
GATGAATCTTACAATCAACGTCCGGCTCCGCCTTTATTCCCTGAAGGCATTGAAGACCCAGGAAGAGAACTGGTTTTCGTCAGACACATTGGGTCGCTTGTGGCTTTCGCAGATTTTCGGAACTACGAACTCTTTGGAAAACGAGTGGGATACTTGGAATACATCACCGAGAAACCAGTCGCCGAGTTCATCAGCGACCCGAACAATCGGCGCACGTACGTTCAGTTGCTTGGCCGCCATTGGGAGAGGTTTTTGCGGGGTAAAGGAGACTTTGGCTTCTACGTCGATTACAAGGCGCGCAGGGCATATTTCCTTCCAAAAGAGGGCGCTGACAATGTGTTCGTCTATGACTCACCACAAAGAAAGAACATCCAACGCGCTGTGGTGAAGAAGCGGGAAACGCCGACACGGGTGGAGTTCGAGAATGAGGGAATCACCTACTCCATAGTACAATTCGGTGACAGGTGGGCAGTCCAAACCAAACCATTTTACGTCTTCACAAAGTCCGACGGCAAAACTCCCGTGCCTGGTGTTCTCCAGACCAGAAAAGCAACGAAGAGATACAAGTTCGACCGGAACAAAGCAGTGGAAGCGGACATGAAGTTTTGGTCGATCTTCTTGGCTGGCCAGAAAAGCACGATGGATTTAGGCGCGCCAACTGTCGCCGACCTAGTCCTCAGCGCAAAGTATTTGGAAGCGGAGGCCCTTGAGCTATGAACAATTCCCCCATGAGAATCCGTCTGCGGTCGCTTGTTGAACCCAAGCTTCTGTTTGGTGGCAATTTCACTCATTTCGATCCGAAGATTGCACTCGCCAAAGTTGGTCCGGTGGATGCCAGGCCGTCTGAGATCAAGCGCATCCCGGTCGGCTTGGTTGGTCCCGAATCCGAAATCGAGGCTGCACTCAAGTGGTTTTCCAAGCTCGACAAGCCCCTCATAGATTCTGCCAATAACGCCCTCCGATTCCCGAACTTCCCCGGCACGAGCAAGGCATTTGCTTGCCGATTTGAGATCGACTCGAAGTTCATCCGAATCCTGCCGGAGAAGGAATTCCAAATGGCGTTGGCCCAAACAGGAAGCGAACAGTTTGAGAGCCTCTTGAACATATACGGCGGCGCGATTGAAAGTCTGTTCGGCGACGCCGGCCCATCGACTGTTGCAGTCTGCTTCCAAGAGGACTTGGCAGAGCTTCGAGTGCAAAACCCCAGGTTGAGTTACTCTGAGCGACGTGCATTGCAGCAACGACAAACTGAGGCCGACGATAGTCAACTGGACCTGTTTGAGAGTTTTAGCACGAAGGAGAAAACGGCCGCAGCCGAACTCTTTCCGCAAGCTGAAGAACTGCTATTCCGCAACTTCCATCGAGCACTCAAGGCACGATGTATGGCCGCCAAGAATGCGGTACCGCTCCAGATTGTCCGTCGCCATACTTATGTCTCTTCTGAGGCATCACAGACGGATTCGGCACGAGCATGGCATCTTTGCACTGCTCTTTACTACAAGGCATCAAACATTCCGTGGCAACCGGCGGATTTGGCTCCTGGTACTTGCTTCGTTGGGATTTCGTTTCACCACTTGAAACGCCGAGGTGGTGACATTCTTTACGCAAGTCTGGCACAAGCATTCTCCACCGATACCGAGCCATTCGCGTTGAAGGGGGAGACCATCCCGGATCGTCAAGTTAGAGATAAACAACCTTACCTCTTGCCCGAACAGGCAGAAACGATCGTCAAGAAAGTGGTGGCTCAGTTCAGGACTCGGACTGGAACAAATCCATCGAGAGTTGTCATCCACAAGGCTTCAAAGTATCAGCAGGAGGAAATTGATGGATTTTTCGCCGGTTGCGGGTCTGCCGTACCTTCGTGCGAGATGATTTGGATGCGACCTACGGGTTTCCGATTGATTCGGAAAGGAAACAACGAGGTGGAGCGAGGAATGTTTGCAAACGTCGAGGACGAGAAACTCTACCTTTTTACCACAGGCTACGTTGATTGGTGGAAGGAGTATCCTGGCCCGCATGTCCCGGCTCCCCTTGAAATCGGATCGGCCCACGAAACCGACATGATTGAGCGAGCCAAGGAAATCCTCTCCCTCACCAAGATGAACTGGAACAGTGCGGATGGAATGGGGCGCCACCCGATCACCTTGTCCTTCGCACGCCAAGTCGGTGCCATTATGACGGAGATTGACGACGGCGGCGAGATTCATCCCCTCTATCGGTTCTACATGTGAGGCGTTGTCGGGAAAACGTATGCAGATTTCTGACAACGGGCTTGTGTGAGGGTTGGATTCTGTAATAAAAACTAGGTAGTTTTTGTTACAAAACTTGATGACGTGATGCTGTGCAAACCATTGATAATAGCATACTAAAGCGAATCCGCGGCAGCGGTGTTGGTGGCGTGTTTTCACCGAACCAGTTCTTGGACATCGGCGAACGGTCGGCGGTGGGCGTTGCGTTGCATCGGCTGGTCAAGGCGGGGAAGATTCGCCGGATTCGCCGGGGGCTTTACGATTTGCCGGGCTCGAATCCAATCGTCGGCCAGACCGCGCCGGACGTGATGGCAACGGTGCGGGCATTGATGGATGGCAGCCATGCGCAGTGGCAGTTCACGGGGGCGTATGCCGCCAACGCGCTGGGTTTGTCAGACCAGGTTCCGGCGAAAGTCATCATCCTGACGGACGGCGTGCCGCGCCGGGTGGCGTTGGGAAAATTGACGCTGATGTTTCGCCGGGCCGCGCCCCGGAACATGCTGGCTGCGGGCCGGCGGGCCGGGTTGGTGATTCAGGCTCTCCGATATTTGAAAGGCAGCCCGGTGATGTCGAAGCATGTGGCCACGCTCAAAAAGGACTTGGACGCGGCCACGAAAAAGGATCTGGCCAGCCTCACGCTCAAGCTGCCGCTCTGGATGCGTCCATTCGTTCAGCAGATCACCCAGGACTAGCATGGACCGCATCCTTGAACTTTCTCCACGTCAGCGCGCAGAGGTTTTCCAGCAGGCGACCCAAGCCACTGGCATGGACGCGATCATCATCGAGAAGGACTTTTGGGTGTGCTGGACGTTGAAGGAATTGTTTCGACTGCCGGAGATTGGCGAGCATCTGATCTTCAAGGGCGGCACGTCGCTGTCGAAGGTATTCAAGATCATCGAACGGTTCTCGGAGGACATTGATGTTTCCATTGACCGGGCGTTTCTCGGTTTCGGCGGAACGAACGAGCCGGAGGCGGGGGGAAGCAACAAGGAGAAGCAGCGTCGCGTGGATGCACTCAAGGCGGCCTGCCAGCAGAAGATCGCGACCGGGCTTCATCCCGCGCTGGACGCGGCCATCAAGTCCAAGATTGCGGCGGACCAACCGTGGTCGCTGCGGAACGATGACGAAGACCCGGACCAGCAGACGTTGCTGTTTGAGTATCCGTCCAGCTTTGCACCCGCGACCACGGGTTACATCCGGCGCATGGTGAAGATTGAGATGGGCGCACGGGCCGACCATTGGCCGTGCGAATCCAAAACGGTGACGCCTTACGTGGCGGAACAGTTTCCGCAAGGCTTCAGGGAAGGAAGCTGTGCGGTGAAAGTGTTGTCGGCGGAGCGCACGTTTTGGGAGAAGGCCACGATCCTGCACGCGGAGTTTCATCGACCAGCGGACAAGCCAATACCGGAACGGTTCTCCCGGCATTACTGCGATTTCTACGAGTTGATCCGCAAAGGCGTGGCGAAGTCCGCTGTGGAAAAGCCCGAGTTGCTGGCCCGTGTGGCCGAGCACAAGAGTCTGTTCTTCAGGTCGGCGAGCGCCAGGTATGGGGAGGCCGTGCGAGGCACCTTGCGCATCGCGCCGCCGGAGTACCGGTTGAAACCGCTGCGCGACGACTATGGCAAGATGCAGCAAATGTTCTTCGGCGAACCGCCTGAATTCGATAACATCACCGCGCTGTTGACGCAGTGGGAATCGGAGTTCAACCGGACCTAGCTATGGCCATCACCAATCACGACCGCATCGGCAAATGCCTCGAACAACTCACGGCGGGGTTGACGCCATTCGTCGAGCGCGAACTCAAGAGCAACTATCAGGACGATTGGTTTGCGGAAACGCGACGGACATTGAGCGGCACGCAGGTCGAATTTCTC
>JBDHQG010000459.1:0-4140 GCA_039806925.1 Limisphaerales bacterium | reverse complement strand
AGTGTGTGATTTGACATAGTGAAACTTACTTATTCTTGAGAGGAATATCCAAGGTTCGCTGTTAAGCAAGCAAGCTCACCGGCTACAAGCGTGGCCACCCTGCCTTTATCCTGATAGGGCTGAACCAACTACGCCTCTCAGAGTTCGCACGATTCACCGCGATTCCGAACCCAGGGCGTTGCCCTGGGCTGTCATATCGCGCCCCTTCGGGGCTGGGGAATTCCTCATCGCGGAGCGATGCGGTGAAGGTAGCCGTGGGCTTCAGCCCACGGTATTGCGCCGAACCACGACCGCGTCGCGTAGCGACGCCTGACCTCCCACCACGACAAGCATCCACGCGTCGCTCCGCGACGCCGCCCAACCGTAAATCCTCCACCGTGGGTTGAAACCCACGGCTACCGTCGTTGCCTCGCTCCGCGAGGCGGTCGATCGGCGCGGCATGTTCAATTTGCGAGAACCACTTCATCTCTTCAAAATCGCCTCATCAAAGTTCATCACGGCGCTGGCCACGGCGGCGGCGGCGGCGAGTTCGGCGCGGTCCAGCTTCGGGTCGATGGTCGATTCGCCAATCTTCAGCGAAGCCTCGGCGCTGGGCTTGTCCGCGCGGAAGAGGGCGAGTTGTTCGTCGCGCAGCTTTTGCAGAACGCGCAGTTCCTTCGCCGTCGGTTTGCGGCCGGTCAGGAGACGGAATGTTTCCGTCACCTGCTCGCGCGGCTCGCCGGGATGGTCGTTCAGCACCTGCTCGCCAATGCGACGCGCGGCTTCGAGCATCTGCGGATCGTTCAGCAGCACGAGCGCCTGGAGCGGCGTGCTCGTGGGCTGGCGGCGCACGACGCAGGTGTTGCGCTCGGACGCGTCGAAGGTCGTCATCATCGGATGCGGCGCGGTGCGTTTCCAGAACGTGTAGAGGCTGCGGCGGTAGAGGTTCTCGCCCTTGTCCGGTTCGTATTTCGAGCCGGCGGTGTCCTCCCAGATTCCTTCCGGCTGATACGGCTTCACGCTCGGGCCGCCGAGCTTTTGCACGAGCAGGCCGGACGCCGCCAACGCTTGATCGCGCAGCATCTCGGCGGTGAGGCGCGTCTTCGGCCCGCGCGCGAGCAGCTTGTTGTCGGCATCGCGCGCGAGCAGTTCCGGGCCGGCCTCCGACGACTGCCGGTAGGTGGCCGAGGTGACGATGAGCTTGCAGAGCGCCTTGAGGTCCCAGCCGGTTTCCATGAAGCGCATGGCGAGCCAGTCGAGCAGTTCGGGATGCGTGGGCAGCGCGCCCTGGCTGCCGAAATCCTCCGCCGTGAGCACGAGGCCGCGGCCGAAAAAAATCTGCCAGTAACGGTTCACGAGCACGCGTGCGGTGAGCGGGTTCTGCCGGTCCACGAACCATTGCGCGAGGCCGAGGCGATTGCGCGGAAGCTTCGGGTCCATCGGCAGGATGTTTGCCGGCGTGTCGGGCTCGACGGTGTCGGCGCGCTTGTCGTATTCGCCGCGCTTGAGGACGTAGGTCGGGCGCGGCATCGGCAAGTCGCCCATGCCCATGATTTCCGGGATGCGATTGATGAAGTTGTTCTCGTCGTCGCGGAGTTTTTTTAATTCGGCGAGATGCTTCGCATAGCCTTCGTCGATGGTGGCGAGGTAGAGGTCGAACAGTTCATCTCGCGTAGCAGCCGACGTGAGTCGGCTCTGATCTTCTCCGCCCGCCCCATCGATTTGAGCCGGCTCACGCCGGCTGCTACGAAGCATTTCAAAGGGCGTCAGACACCGATTGAAGACCATCAACTCGTCGATCATGCCGTCCTTGAAGCCACGGCTGCGGAAGCGCGCGGCGAGCATAAGCGGCTGGCCATTGGCGAAGTCCTTCGTGAGCTTGTCCTTCTCGACCTCGACTGTGGCGGCCTGACCATTCACGAAGAGCTTCAGTCCCGCGGCGCGACTGGAGCCGTCGTAGGTGATGCCGACGTGCGTCCACGCGTTGAGCGGGAGCTTATCCTTGGTGCGGACCTTGAGAGCGTTGCCGGGCCAGAAATGGATGAGCGCGAAGCTGGCGTGGCCGTCTTCGAGCACGAGTTGATAACCCTGGTAGCCAGAATCGGAGCCGGCTTGCTGGTGATGCAGCACGACGATCTCGGGCAGTTCCTCGGCGGGATTGATCCAAAGGCTGAACGAGAACGGGTCGGTGCGCTTGAAGTCGGCGAACTTGTCGATGCGCACGGAATTCTCGCCGTCGAACCGAAGCGCCTGGCCAACGCGGCCCGTGACGGTTTTCGGGCTGTCGGAGAGTTTGGCGTGGAAGTTCGTCGCCGCGAGATTCGGCGAGGTGTTGTTCGTGAGGTTATCGAAGGAGTAGTGGCCGATGAGACCCAGCACCGCCGTCGGCTCCGGCTTGGATGCCCGCCACTTCTCGAATGCGCCGCCCGCCAAGGCGCGATACGTCTCCAGTTCCTTCTCCTTCGCGGCGACCGCCTGCTTGAGCGCGCGATGCTTCTGCTCCTCGCCGTCCTTATAGAGCAGCGTGGTCGGCGTCGGGATCGCGTCGGTGAAATGCGAGTAAAGCCCGGACTCGTCGGTGGAATTGAAGAACGCGAACAGGCGATAGTAATCCTTCTGCGAGATCGGATCGTATTTGTGATCGTGGCAGCGGGAGCATTCCATCGTCAGCCCGAGGAACGCGCCGCCTAGCGTGTGGACGCGGTCGGAATTGTATTCGACGCGGAACTCCTCGTTCACGCTGCCGCCCTCGTTCGTCTGGCGATGCAGGCGGTTGAAGGCGGTGGCGACCTTCTGATCCTGCGTGGCGTCCGGCAGCAGATCGCCGGCGAGCTGCTCGATGATGAACTGGTTGATGCGGATGTTGCGGTTGAAGGATTTGATCACCCAGTCGCGCCACGGCCAGAGATGATTGATGCGGTCGGCCTGATAACCGTAGGTGTCCGCGTAGCGCGCGACGTCGAGCCACTCGACGGCCATGCGCTCGCCGTAGGCCGGCGACGCGAGCAGACGATCCACGACCTTCTCATAGGCATCCGGTGATTTGTCCGCGAGAAAGGCGTCCACCTCGGCGGGTGTCGGCGGCAGGCCGGTGAGATCGAGGCTCACGCGGCGGAGGAGACGTTCCTTCGTGGCTTCGGGCGCGGGCTTGAGCTTCTCGCCTTCGAGCTTCGCGAGCACGAAGCGGTCGATCTCGTTCCGCGCCCACTTGCGGTTCTTCGTGTCGGGAACGACAACGTTGCCGACCGGGATGAACGCCCAGTGCTTCTTCCACTCCGCGCCCTGCTCGATCCATTTCTTGAACAGCGCGATTTCGTCCGCGCTCAAGGCCAGGTTTGATTTCGGTGGCGGCATCACCTCCTCCGGGTCTGTCGAAGTGATGCGCCGGAGCAGTTCGCTGTGCGCCGTGTCGCCGGGCTTGATGACGGCCATTCCTCCTTCGAGCGCCTTGAGCGCGCCTTCCTTGGTGTCGAGACGCAGCTTGCCCTTGCGGCCCTTCTCGTCCGGTCCATGGCAGAAGAAGCAGCGGTCCGAGAGCAGCGGCTTGATGTGGTAATTGAAATCCACGCGCGTCGGAAGCGGGGCGGTGAGCGCGGGCAAACCCGCCAGAAGAACGGCGACGGCCACGGCGAGAAGGCGGCACCAGGGACGAACGGCAATCCCGAAGACATCCAAGCTGTTCATATTCATTGCGGATATAACTTTGATGGGACGCCACACGGCGTATTCGGATTATTCGTGGAGGCTACCCGCTGATTGCACAACGAGAAAGTTCCTAATGCCGGCGCCCAATCATCCGATTGAGACGGCGTGCGGTCGCGCTCAGGGCGCGGAAGCTCGGTTGTCGGCGTCACCGGGAGGTGGACCGTGCGGCGAACCGGTTGTCATGAAGAACGATTACTTGGCGGCAAAGGCCGGCAAGGGCGTGCGAATGTTCAAACGATTCACCGAACGATGTGCCGAGTCATTCCGGGGGGCCTGCCGGAGGGTGGGGGCACGGCTTCATCGCGGCGGCACGGAAAAGGAAGCGCCTCGCGCAAATTCTTCTTCAGCCTCCCGCCTTCTCCGAGTTTCGCCCGGCACCGCGATGAGGCACCGTAGCGGCACGTCGCCCCACACAGATGCCATCCTCCAGGCCGAAACCACGTTGCGTGACACGTC
>JBDHQG010000458.1:0-4142 GCA_039806925.1 Limisphaerales bacterium | reverse complement strand
GTCGAAGGCTTGCTCGAAGGCAACCGCATGGTGCGCGACAATCCGACGACGTGGGTCGATGTCATCGCCAAGGCGTTCAAGTGGGACCGCGCCGAAACGCAGGCCGAGCTGGCGAAGGTGCATCTCTCGAACCTGCCGGAGAACCTCGCGTTCTTCTCGGGCGCCATCGACGCCGCCGGGAGCTTCGGCGGCATTTATCAATCGGCGGTATTCGCCTACGGCAGCGCGCTGATCAAGGATCCCGTGGACGCGGATCGCTTCGCCGATCTCCAGCATCTCAAGTCGCTGGAGACAGCGGGCACATTCAAGGATCAGAAGGTCGCCATCGCGCCCATTCGTTCCAGCGGCACGGCACCGGTGGAGACCGATCCGCTCCTGAGCAAGGACATCCGGTTCCTGTTCTCGCCGAACAGCGCGAATCTGGATCTGAACAACCAGGACAACCTCAAGAACCTCGAAGCGATCAAGCGACTGCTGCAAGTCAGCCCTGGCTCGACCGTGTTGCTGCGTGGTCACGTGGACAACTCGATGGTCGAAGAATTCCGCAAGCGCGGCGGCGAGGCGTTCGTGCGGCAGATGGCGCTCAAGGCCGTCGACTTCAGCAAGCAGCGCGCGAACGAGATCAAGCGCCTGCTCGTCGAGCGCCACAAGATCGACGCGCAACGGCTCGACGCCGTCGGACGCGGCTGGGAGGAACCGCTCGGCCCGGACAACGATCAGAATCGCCGCGTCGAGGCGCAGTGGTTCACGCTGGAGTAAGCCCGCGGCAAGGGACACCAGCGCGATGACGAACCAAACGTCACGCGGCTGAGGAATCATCCGCGCTCATTGTCTTGTATTAACGAGTGCCTGTGGCACGTCCGAGATTAGTCCCGTAGGGACAAAATGTTTATGGAAACGAACCCGCTAGAGATTCACCAGCCCCGTAGGGGCGGAATGTTCGCAACCGTTTTGAAAGAACAACAATGCCCAACACCTACACTCAGATTTACATTCAGGCGGTGTTCGCCGTTGAAGGCCGGCAGAACCTGATTCGCAGGGAAAACAAGGAGGAGCTGCACAAATACATCACCGGCATCGTTCAGAACCACCGGCATAAGCTTATCGCGATCAATTCCATGCCGGACCACTTGCACATTTTGATCGGAATGAAACCGAGCATGGCGCTGTCAGATCTGATTCAGGAGGTCAAAGCTGACTCCACGAATTTCATCAACCGCAAGCGTTGGGTGGCAGGACGGTTCAATTGGCAGGAAGGATACGGAGCATTTTCATACGGCCATTCTCAATTGGGCACCATCATTCGCTACATCCAGAACCAGGAGAAGCATCATGCGAGGAAGACTTTTCGCGAGGAGTATTTCGCGTTTCTGAAGAAGTTCGAAGTGGCGCACGACGAGAGATATGTGTTCGAGTTCTACTGAGAGCCGAGCGGAACCTTTGTTGGCTGGTGTTCGTAGGAGCATTTCGCCCCTACGGGGCTTGAGCCTTGTTTAGGTTTGGAATCTATAAACATTACGCCCCTCTGGGGCTGGAACGCACTACCCACATCCGAAACAAACCGAACTATGACTGCTCGCGGAAAAATCGTTCTTACCCTGCTCATTCTCGGTGTCGTCGGTTTCGGCGCGTGGAAGTGGTGGGACAAGTTCGCGCCCACCGGCGCGGGCAACACGACAGCGACGACGAATGCGAAGCCGACCGCGGCCGCCGCCCCGACCGCCGGCCTGGTCGAAACGCAGCCCGAGGTGCCGCATCTCGCCGCGCCGGGCACGTATCTGCCGAAGGACAACATCGTCGACCTTGAGCTCAGCGAATACGCGGGCTACGCGGGGTTGATTGCCGCCAACGGCGGGCTGGAGCCGAACGAGAACTCGGTCTTCTTCCGCAAGCACGGCTTCAAGGTTCGCATCAAGCTCAGCGAGGAGGAAAGCTGGTCCGCGCTCAACAGCGGCAAGATGGCGGCCTCCGCGACGACAGTGGATGTGCTCGCCGTGTACGGAAAACAGTTTCAAGTGACGGTGCCCGCGCAGATCGGTTTCTCGCGCGGCGCAGACGGCGTGGTGGTACGCAACGACATCAAGCGCATCAACCAGCTCAAGGGAAAGATTCTCGCCACCGCGCAGTTCACCGAGGCGGACTTCTTCATCCGTTACCTCGCGCAGGAGGCGGGACTCACGATCCGCACGCTCGGCAATCTGGACGAGACGCCCGATGCCGAGAGCCTGAACCTCGTCTTCTGCGAGGACGCCTTTGCCGCGGGAGATTTTTTCCTGCGCGAAATTCAGGAGGGGCGCAATCGTCTCGCCGGCTGCGTGACGTGGGCGCCCAAGACCACCGAGGTGGCAGGCCAGAGCGGGGGCAAGGCGCACATCCTGACCACGAGCATGAACCTGCTGGTGGTCGCGGACATTCTCGTCATGAACAAGGGTTTCGCGCAGCAGCAGACGAACATGGTCGCCGGGTTGGTGAACGGACTGCTCGAAGGCAACCGGATGGTGCGGGACAATCCAGCGGCTCACCTCGACGTGATTGCCAAGGCATTCAAATGGGAGCGCGCGCAGGCGCAGTCCGAGCTGGCCAAGGTTCATCTCTCGAACCTGCCGGAAAACCTCGCGTTCTTCTCCGGCTCCATTGATTCCGCCGGGAGCTTCGGCGGCATTTATCAGGCGGCGGTTTATTCTTACGGCGGCCAGTTCATCAAAGATCCGGTGGACGGCGACCGCTTCGTGGACCTGCGGCATTTGAAGTCACTGGAAAGCTCCGGCGCGTTCGCCGGCCAGCAGATCGCCATCAAGCCCATCCGCGCCTCGGCGGCGGCCGCGGTGGAAGGCGATCCGGTGCTCAGCAAGGACATTCGTTTCCTGTTCGAGGCGAACTCGGCAACGCTCGATCAATCGCGCGAGGACAACCTCAAGAACCTCGAAGTGATCAAGAAGATGCTGCACGTCAGCCCCGGCTCCGTGGTGCTGCTGCGCGGTCATGTGGACAATGCGAAGGTCGAGGAATTCCGCAAGACCGGCGGCGAAGCCTACGTGCGGACGATGGCCTTGCGCGCCATCGAGCTGAGCAAAAACCGCGCAAACGAAATCAAGCGACTGCTCATCGAGCGGCACAAGATCGAGGCCGCACGCATCGATGTCGTCGGACGCGGATGGGAGGAAGCCCAGGGCACCGACGGTGAAAAAAACCGCCGCGTGGAGGTGCAGTGGTTCATGCTGGAGTAGCCGGCGCGCACAAATCAGTAACCCAGCAAGTGCGTCGGCTTGTTGATGTCATCCCCCACCTGGAAGCGCGGGAACGCCTTTGAGGAGAATGTAATCGCCCCGCCGTAGTCCGTTTCCCTGCCCTGATTTTTCAGGATGCGGAAGGTCAACGCCACGGTCCAGCTGCGCAGGTCGCGGTAGAGCGTATAGGACTGGCTCTGCACGAAGTGCTCGCGGGCGTCGTAGTAATGAATCGCGCGCGCCGCCCAGTTCGGGTTGAAGCGCAAATAGGCGCTGCTGAAGACGAGGTTGTTCCCGATGTTCGTGCCGTAGAACGCGCCGCTGCGCAGGTAGCGATGGCCGACGGTCCAGCTCCAGGTGTCGTTCGGCGAGAAGGTCGCGGAGTGATTCACCTGATCCCATTCGCGCTGGTTGATGCCGTAGTTCAGCTCGGAATTGAGCGTCAGCCAGTGAAACGGCTTCACGTCGAGCTTCGAGTAGAGGTCGGCAAACGTCGTCTGCTCCTCGTGCGGCTTGAGACGCCAGTCGGTGTATACGGACCAGTGGACGAAGTTCTCCACGCCCTCGTGGCGCTTGGTCTGGAGCTTGTTCTCCAGGCCGAGGCGCAAAACGTTCTGGCTGTCGATGGCGTCGATGGAGCTGTAGTCGGGATACAAAATCGGCAGCAGCTCCGCCGACGGCAGCTCGTAGTCAAACTGCGGCAGCTTGCGCGGCGGCGCGCCGGGACGTGGCACGTAAACGTAGTTGAACGACGGCATGACGATGTGGCGCACGCCATCGATCTCGAAGAACTTGTTCTTCACCCCGGCCCATGTCCGGGAGGCCTTGAAGGAAACCTCCGCGCCGGTGTTGAAGACCGCGCGTTCTTCTTCGAGCGTCGTCGCGCCCGGCCCGTCGGCTTCGCCGTAGTAGGTG
>JBDHQG010000457.1:0-4154 GCA_039806925.1 Limisphaerales bacterium | reverse complement strand
CGAATCCGTTGTGATTTCCGTCGAGATGTTTGAAGCGTTCCTTCGCCGGGCCCGGTGGCAATTCCGCGAAGGTCAACCGACCGTCCTTGTCCACGTCACGCTCGGGCAGCACGTCGTCGAACTTCTGCATCAGAAGGTGGCCTTGTCCGTGATCACCACCAGTGGTCCAACTGGCGGCGAGCAACAATCCACCGGCAACCACCGGCGAAGTGCAGGTGATGCGCGCCAGCCCGGACACCCGCCACCGCTCCGCACCGTTCGCCGGGTCCAGGCCCTCCAGCCAAATCGTGCCCGGCACCACCAGATCGGTCGCGCCGTCGTGACTCCACAAGATCGGCGTTCCAAAACCGCGCCTCATCTCTGATCGTTCCACCCGCCACGCAGTTTTTCCGGTGCGCCGGTTCAGTGCCAGGAGATGCGAGCCGCCGTCTTGATCGAGCAATTGAACAACATTCTCGCCAGCGAGAATCGGCGATGAGCTCGCACCGTATTCCGTCTGCGTGAGCGTCATGGGATGCCGCCAAAGTTCGCGACCATCAAAGTCGTAGGCCAGGGCGCCAAGGGAGCCGAAGTGAACATAGACGCGTTCTCCATCGGTGACGGGCGTCGCAGTCGCGGGACTCCCGAGCGAGGGGTGAACTTCCTCGATCTTCTCTGTCGTCACTTCGCGCCGCCACAATTCGCGGCCCGTCGAACGGTCATAAGCGAGCGTGAGCAGCTTGCCGCCCGCGTAGCCCGTGAGGAACAACCGGCGGCCCCATATGACCGGCGACGAATTGCCCGCGGGCGTTTCCACCCGCCATACGACGTTCGATCCGGGCCCGAAATGCGCCGGAGGCCGCGCCCCGTCCGCCGCCACGCCCAATCCACCCGGACCACGAAACTGCGGCCAATGATTCTCGGCCGCTGGAACCAATGAAGACGTCGCGGCTGCGACGATCAAAGTCAGGATGCGGAAGGCAACATCGGCGAGTCGAGAGTAACGGGTCGGATTCATGGAGGAGCAGTTGCAGTCTCCGCCCACCGGGCACCAGCACAAGGAATTTTTCGCCGCACCACCGCCACGCCTGAATGTGACCGCGAGGTTGCGACTTGTCACCAGCGCGCATTTCCCTTCTAAGAAGGCCGGTGAACATCTGGGAAATCATTATTCTGGGCATCGTCGAGGGCGTGACGGAGTTCCTGCCGATCTCTTCCACCGGCCATCTGCTCCTCGTCGAACATTGGCTGAAGCTCGCCACGCATCCCACCGAGATGTTCAACGTCGTCATTCAATCCGGTGCCGTCGTCGCGGTCGCCATGGTCTTCTGGAACCGGCTCAAGGACATGGTCGCGAACTGGAAATCGTCCGAGGTGCAGCAGTTCGCGCTCAAGATCGCGCTGTCCTTCTTCATCACGGGAGTCGGAGGTTTGGCGTTGAAAAAACTCGGTCTGAAACTTCCCGAAACCGCCGCCCCTGTTGCGTGGGCCACGCTCATCGGCGGATTCGTCATTCTCGGAATCGAACGCTGGCTGCGCGGCAAGCCCGGCTCGAATGACATCACCTGGTCCGTCGCCATCGCCGTCGCTGGAGCGCAACTGCTGGCGGCGGCGTTTCCCGGCACCTCACGCTCCGGCGCTTCGATCATCATCGCCCTGATCTTCGGTATCGCGCGGCCTGCGGCGACCGAATTCTCGTTCCTCGTCGGTGTGCCGACGCTGCTCGCTGCTGGCGGCTACTCGTTGTTGAAATCGCTCCACGAGCCGCACGAACCGTGGTGGCAAATCGGGCTCGGCACGTTCGTCTCCGCCGTCACCGCCTTCATCGTCGTGCGCTGGCTGCTGCAATTTGTGCGCAGCCATACCTTCGTCGTCTTCGGTTGGTATCGAATCGTCCTCGGCGGACTCATTCTCGCCTTCCTCGTCTTCGGCTGAGCTGCAAGTAGGACAGTGCTTCCAGCCTGTCCCGATTCGTCGGAAACCACCTTACGGTTCGGCAATGCCCGACAAATAGAGGTTCCAAAACTCGATCTCGTTCACTGGTCAATGGGACAGGCTGGAAGCACTGTCCTACGAACGCCCCTCGGTTCGACAAGCTCGCAGCTCATCATTTTCCCGCTGGCGTTCAGCGCGTGAATTTGGTGACCTCGCGCCATCGCTTATGAAAACCGTCGTTCGTGGAAAGTCGCCTCATCTCGCTGTCATTAGTGCGCTGCTGGTCGCATTCACGTTTTCCAAATCACTGACCGCCGCCCCGTCCTTCAAGCCCGCGCGGCTCGCCGAGATGGATGCCGCCATCACGAACGCCATCGCGGAGAAGAACATTCCCGGCGGCGTGCTCTGGGTGGAGCGACAAGGGCTCACCTATCACAAAGCCTTCGGCAAACGCGCGCTCGTTCCCGCGGCGGAGAACATTAGCGAGGACACCATCTTCGACGCCGCTTCGCTGACCAAGGTTATCTCCACTGCGCCGGCTGTGATGCTGTTGGTCGAACGCGGACAGGTGAAACTCGAAGCGCCGGTGCGCACTTACATCCCGGAGTTTCGCGGCGAAGGCACGGAGGGCATCACCGTGCGGCATTTGCTCACGCACACGTCCGGATTGAAGCCCGGCTTGTCCGCGACGCCGCCGTGGCTCGGCTACGACGTGGGAATTGCGCGTGCCTGCCAGGAGCCCGCGACGAACGCGCCCGGCACCACGTTCCGCTACAGCGACATCAACTTCATCCTGCTCGGCGAAATCGTGCAGCGCGTGTCGCAGAAGAAACTCAACGACTTCGTCGCTGTCGAGATCTACGCGCCACTGCGGATGCACGACACTGGCTACCTGCCGTCGTCCAACTTGTTTGCGCGCATCGCGCCGACCGAGCAGACGACCAACGGCATGTTGCGCGGCGTGGTGCATGATCCGACGTCGCGGCGCATGGGCGGCGTGGCCGGACACGCCGGGCTGTTCACCACGGCGAATGACCTCGCGCGGTTCGCCCGCATGATGCTGAACGGCGGCGAGCTCGACGGCGTGCGCGTTTTCAAGCCGGAGACGTTGAAGCTGATGACCTCCGTGCAATCGCCCGACGCCGTTCAGAGCCGGCGCGGCCTCGGCTGGGACATCGATTCGCCCTACAGCCGGCCACGCGGCAGCGTGTTCCCGCGCGGCTCGTATGGGCACACGGGCTGGACGGGGACGGCGATCTGGATCGATCCGTTCTCGAAGACGTTTTGGATTTTCCTCTCGAACCGCGTGCATCCCGACGGCAAGGGCAACGTGCTCCCGCTCTACCTCACGCTCGGCACGCTCGCGGCGAAGGCGGTGGATGGCTTCGAATTTGGCGCGGTGCAAGGCCGGCTTCCGTTCCGCGCGAACTTCATCGCGGCCGCGGTGGACACGAACGCCATCGCCAAGACGAACAACCTCTTCGCGCCACGTCCGGCGTTGCCCGGCGTGTTGAATGGTATCGACGTGCTGGTGAAACAAAACTTTGCGCCGCTGAAGAAGAAGCGCATCGGGCTGGTCACCAATCACACCGGCCAGGACCGCTGGCGCAATGCGACCATCGATCTGCTGTTCCACGCGCCCGACGTGCAACTCAAGGCGCTCTTCAGCCCCGAGCACGGCATCCGCGGCGCGCTCGACGAGGCCGTGGGCGACAGCACCGATGAAATCACCGGCCTGCCCGTTTACAGCCTGTATCCGAAGTCGCCCGCGAAGAAGAAGGAGCAGTCCGAGAAGGAATACAACGCGCTGGTCAACCAGCTTCGTTCGCCGCAACCGGCAGCGCTGGCGAACCTCGATGCGCTCGTGTTCGACATTCAGGACATCGGCTGCCGGTTCTACACCTACGTCGCCACGATGGGTCTGTGCATGGAAGCCGCCGCGCGCGCCGGCATTCCGTTCTACGTGCTCGATCGCGTGAACCCGATCAACGGCGTCGCGGTGGAAGGCCCGGTTTACCAGGGCGACCCGCATTTCGTGGCGTGGCACGACATCCCGCTGCGTCACGGCATGACCGTGGGCGAGCTGGCGCAGATGTTCAACGCCGAGCGCAAGGTGAACGCGCAGCTCACGGTCATTCCAGTCGAAGGTTGGAAGTGCGACATGTGGTTCGACGAAACCGGCCAGCCGTGGCGGCATCCCTCGCCAAACATGCGCAGCCTGAACGCGGCGACGCTAGATC
>JBDHQG010000456.1:0-4155 GCA_039806925.1 Limisphaerales bacterium | reverse complement strand
CCATGCTTGCGCCGCTGGAAAACCGGATTCGCGCGGCGATCATCGGTCTCGCGGGCGGCGACCTGCCGCACATCCTCGCCTACTCGACCGAGCCGGGGCTGGCGAAGAAACGCGAGGAATTTCTCAAGGAACGAAACCTCACCCCCGAACAAGCCGAGGCGGAGCTGCGGAAGATCGTCAAACGCGACCCGCTGCTCTACGCGCCCTACGTCGATCCGAAGAAGGTGCTGATGGTGATTGCCCGCAGCGACGACGTGGTGCCCACCGCGAAGGGACTGGAGCTGAAGGAAAAGATGGGCAACCCCGAGACCATCATGCTGCCCGGCGGACATTACACGGCCGTGCTCAGCATTCCCTACATCAAAAGCCAGTCGTTTGAGTTTTTCGAGAAACGCTTCGCGTCGGAAGTCATCCTCGCCAGAGATGCCAAGGGCAAGTCTGCGGGCGGATTCAGCCGGGTGAACGCCGGACGACGCTGACTCCTTCAATCGACGTAGAGAAACTCGTTCGCGCTGAGCAGCGCCTGGCAAAGGCTGGTGAGCGGCTGCATCTCGGGCGCGACCTTCGGGGCTTTCTTTTTGTCGTCCTTCTTCGTCTTGTCATCGTTTGCCGGCGCAATGGTTTTCAGATGCCCGGCCTGCTGCTGGAGGAAAAACGTCGCGTCGTTCAATTCACCGGCTGATGGATTCCGGCTGAAGGCCAGGTTCCACGCCAGCGCGATTTGCTTTTCAACGTCGTCGCCGGCTTCCTTCTTCAACCGGTTCGCGAACCGCGCCGCCTGATCGAGCGTGAACTCGCTGTTCATCAGCATCAGCGATTGCGTCGCCACGGTGGAGGACTGGCGCTTCTCGCAGTTCACCTCCATCACCGGGGCGTCGAAGCTGTTCAGCATCGCCAGCGGACGGCTGCGGCGCATCTGGATGTAAACGCTGCGACGAAATTCCTCGCCATTGAGCGACGACTCGACGGGCATCTTGTTGTCGCCTTGCGTCTTGTCCTCGCCCACGACGATCTGGCCGTGAATGTCCGGTCGCACAGGCACGGGCGGGCCGAACATTTTCGTGTTTAACGAACCGCTGGCGGCGAGCGTGGAGTCTCGAATGACCTCGGCGTCGAGCCGTAAGACCGGCTTCCGCCAGTAAAGTCGGTTCTCAGGATCGCGTTGGTCGAACTTCGGATTGCGCGCCGATGACTGCCGGTAGGCGGTCGAGGTCATGATCAACTTGTGCAGACGTTTCATCTGCCAGCCGTTCTGCATGAAGTCGCTCGCCAGCCAGTCGAGCAACTCGGGATGCGACGGGCGTTCGCCCATCGCGCCAAAGTCCGACGGTGTGCCCACGAGGCCGCGCCCGAAGTGATGCAGCCAGACGCGATTCACCAGCACGCGGACCACCAGCGGATTCGTCGGACTGGTCAGCCATTTCGCGAAGGCCAAACGTCGTCCGCTGGTCGGCACGTCCGCTTCTTTCGAGAGGAAACTTGGGCCGTGTCCGGTCGGCGCGAGCACGCTCAAGCCACCGGGTTCGACCGCTCCCTTCGGCTGCTTCGGATCGCCGCGGTGGAACAGGTAAGTGACCGGAACTTTGTCCGATGGTTCCGTCAGCACGCTCACGAAATCCTCCGGCGGCTTGCGTCCGCGAATCTCACCAATCTTCGCGTCCATCGCCTTCAGGTCGTCTGCGGCCTTTTGGTTGTATTGGTAGAGGACGCCCGCGTTGATGTTCACGCTCGGGTTGTCGGCGAGCAGTTTCTTCTGCTCCGGCGTGCGTTTGTCCTTCGGTGTGTCGTAAGCTTCGCGGAGCTTCCCGCGCAGTTCGGCGTCGAACTTCTCCAGGTGTTTCGTCAGCGCCTCGTCGATGTATTGCTTCTGCTTGGCGGCTTTCTCGTCCGAAAGTTTCTTCGCCTCCGCCTCGATGTCCGCCGCGTTCTTCCGGTCCGCGTCGGTGTAGAGGGAAACGAGCCGTTGGTCGGGCGTCTTCCATCGCTTTGGATCGTAAGCCGGCTCCAGCACGGCGCGCATGCGGTAATAATCCGTCTGTGGAATCGGATCGTAACGATGGTCGTGGCATTGCGCGCAGCCGACGGTCAACCCGAGCAAGGAGGTGGAGACGATCTTGATCGTGTCGGCGACGACTTGATTGCGCACCGCGTCGATATCCGCCACCGCCGGCGTCGCGCTCCCGTCGGCGCTCATACGAAGGAAACCCGTCGCAATGAGCAGTTCGCGTTTCTTCTCGTCTTCAAGCACGGCACGCGTGTCCGCCTGCGTGATGCGCGCCAGTTCATCGCCGGCGAGTTGTTCGGTGATGAAGCGGTCGAACGGCTTGCCTTCGTTGAAAGAGCGGATGACGTAGTCGCGATACTTGTAGGCGTAAGCGCGCGGCGGATCGGCGTCGCTGTAACCGTCCGAATCCGCGTAGCCCGCGACGTCGAGCCAGTGCCGGCCCCAACGCTCGCCGTAGTGCGGCGACGTGAGCAGTCGATCGATCAACTTCTCATAGGCGTCCGCCGAAGTGTCGTCGAGGAACGCCGCTGTTTCGGCGGGCGTCGGCGGCAGGCCGATGAGATCGAAATGCGCTCGGCGGAGCAGGGTGATCTTCTCCGCGTCCGGCGAGAACGCGACCTTTTGCTTCGCCATCGCGGCGACGAGAAAGGCGTCAATCGGCGTGCGTGCGCGGTCCTTCTTGCGGGTCGCTGGAACGGGCGGCTGTTGAATCGGCTGGAACGACCAGAACGCGCGTTCCTCCTCGGTGATGCCGCTGCCTTGGCCAATCTCCGTGGGCTCCGGTCGCGCCGTCTTCGCGCCGGAATTGATCCAGCGCTTGATGAGCGCCACTTGTTCGGGCGTGAGCTTTTTGTCGCGCTTTGGCATCTCGCCGCTGTGCGTGAGCTTAAAGAGCGCGCTGCGGTCCGCCTTGCCGGGGACGATGACCGGACCGTTCTCGCCGCCCTGCAACATCAGCCGGCGCAAGCGCAGGTCGAGACCGCCCTTGAGCTTCTCGCCCTCGCCGTGGCAGTCGAAGCAGTTCGCCTTGAGAATCGGGCGAATGTCCTTCTCGAACGTCAGGGCAGGGGCGGCGTGCGACGACAACGCAACGAAGGTCAGCGTCGTGACGAGTGTCCCGATGAGAAATCGTTGCCGCTTCATGCCTGGCGCAAAATTTCTTTCACCACGCGGCACGGCTTGCCATCGGTGATGCGCTGTTCCTGGCCGTTCTGGTGGTAGATGAGCTTGTTGTGATCGAGCCCGAAGAGATGCAGCAGCGTCGCGTGATAATCATTCGGGCTCACCGGATTCACCACCGCCTTGTGGCCAAACTCATCCGTCTCACCATACGTCATGCCGCCCTTGAACCCACCGCCCGCGACCCAGCTCGTGAAGCCCTGGCCGTTGTGATCGCGGCCCGCCTTCTCCGCCGCGCCATGATTTTCCGTCACCGGCAATCGCCCGATCTCGCCGCCCCAATGCACAATCGTCGTGTCGAGCAGGCCGCGGGCTTTCAGATCCTTCACCAGCGCGGCGGACGGCTGATCCGTCTTGCGGCAACACGTCGCGAGGTTGCTCTTGATGTTCTCGTGCGTGTCCCAGATCTGGCCGTTCACGAACAGTTGCACGAAACGCACGCCGCGTTCCACGAGGCGCCGGGCGATGAGGCAACGCGTGCCGTATTCGCGCGTCTCGTTGTTATCCAGGCCGTAGAGTTTCTTGGTCGCCTCGCTCTCGCCGGAAATATCCAGCGCCTCCTTCGCCGCCGTCTGCATGCGCGCGGCGAGTTCGTAGCTGGCGATGCGCGCCTCCAAATCATTCTCGCCCGGATGCCGCGCCAGATGTTCGCGATTCAACTTCGCGAGGAAGGCGAGATTCTGCTCCTGCAACGCGCCCTTCAAATGCGGCGGCGGTTCGAGATTGAGAATGCGCGGCTCGGCGCTCCGAACGATGGTTCCTTGAAAGAGCGGCGGCATCCAGCCGTTCGACCAGTTGCGTACGCCGTCCACCGGATGCCCGCCCGGATCGGTCAGCACCACGTAGGCCGGCAGACTCTGGCTCTCCGAGCCGAGCCCGTAGGTGAGCCACGAGCCGAGCGCCGGGCGGCCCGGCTGCGACTTGCCCGTGTTCATGAACCAGATCGACGGCTCGTGCCCGTTGATGTCCGT
>JBDHQG010000455.1:0-4155 GCA_039806925.1 Limisphaerales bacterium | reverse complement strand
TCGTGCATCTCCACACCAGCGCGAAGAAGGCGGCCGAGTCCGATCCGCCGGTGTATTTGATGGGCGGCTGGACGGCAGACGATTCGCCGGGCGACAGCCAGGGGTGGTTGATCAACGATGAGAGCTATTTCAACGCGGCCTATTTCGACCCGCAGAACGCAGGTTGGCCGACGTCGGTGGCGCTCGACAACTACCGCGAGAATCTCGACGGCGAGAAGTATCATCCCCGCGCCCAGAAGCTCTGGCTGGACATCGTGGATTTGGATTACCCGCTCAAATGGAGTCCGGCTTCGCGCAACTTCCGCTCCTTCGAGGGGATCACCACCGAGCTGATCATCCTGTCGGTGAACCATCAGGTGCGCGGCCTCGATGCCAAGGCGGCGTCGCTCGATTTCGGCGCGAGCTACGGCAAGATCAACACGTCGGATTTCTTCCTCGACCTGATGGAGGACGCCGGAACCTTCGCCACGATCTCGAACGCGATTGGCGGCAGCGCGTTCGCGTCGATGCTGGACAGCATGTTGAGTTTGAATCTCCTGCTGGAAGCCACCGGCGGACAGTTGATCGAGGCGGCGCTGGATCCGTATCTCGATCCGGTGATGGAACAGACCTATCAGGGATTGAAGACGCGCTACAACGCGCTGGCCAACAAGGCCAACTTTCCCGCGGCGGCGGACGCTTACCTGACCACGAATTTCCTGGGCTCGATCTCGAACGATCTGTTCCGGTTCACGGTGGGGACGACTAACGTGGGCGTCGTGGTGTCGAACATCAACTTCTTCACCGACTCGGCCTATAAAGGATCGCGCGAAGCCACCAACGCGCTCGGCAAGATTTCGAACATTGTGGAGGAGGCGCTGACCTTCCTGGGCAAGGCGTGGCCGGATGCGAGCAATTCCGCCGCGCCGGTGTTGCGGGATCTGGCCAAGTCGGTCGAGCCCACCATTCTCGACATCAACGCCGGCATGCACGAGGTCGGCATCGTGCTGACGAATGCGCTGGCGGTGCTCAAGGAGGGCGGCGAGTGGAACAACGAGATCCGCCAGGCCGGCCTGGATGGGAAGGTGGTTCTCGGCCAGACCGCGACGCAGGCGCGCACGGACATCAAGGCGTATCTCAACACGTTCAATTACAACGTGGACAACCCGTTCACGCAGGTGGACAAGCAGCAGTTCAAGGATCGCCTGAGACGCGAGGTGCGTGAAGCCTTCATGGCGTCGTCCGTCTGGGAGAAGATTCAGAAGGGCCTCAAGTACCGGCTCTACGACGCCAACTCTTCGTACCGTTCGGGCATCGACGGATACTTCGACGGCATCAACGGGCTCGTGCGTTCCGCCGCGGGCGCGGCGCTGAGCGGCGTGGATGACACGCTCAACTCGGCCCTGGGCGAAGTCGGAAAATATCTGGGCGCGGCGAAAATCACCGGCAGCGCGGAGATCAACGAGGACAGCCTGAGACGGCTGCGGCTCGACGGCGAATTCCATTTCAAGATGCCGGACGAGATGGTCTTCAAGGCGTTCCTCGAAATCCTGGAGATCGATTCCGAGAACCGCGTCGAGGGCTGCTTCCCGGCCGGCGGCAAGGCCACGGAAGTGACGCTGGGCGCCCTCGATGTGCCGATGAAATGGACCGGCTCCGAGATCAAGGTCGATGTCACCGGCAAGTTCGTGCTCGAGGAGGACGGCGCGTTGTCCGGCCTGGGCGGCTCGATTCTCGCCGACGGCAAGATCAAACTCGGCACGGTCGAGATCAAGCAGTTCGGCCTGAACCTGATGTTCGGCAAGTATGAGAATTACGGCGCGGCGCTCTGCCGCGTGCGCGTGAACAACTCGGTGGAGGTCGGCGGCGGTTTGTTCGCGGGCATTGCCTGCACCTATGATCCGATCAAGTGGACGCTCGCCGGCGTCAGCCCGAAGATCGTGGATGTCATCAATCCCGAGGAGAACTTCGGCCCGTTGCCCGTCGCGGGCGGGCTCTTCTTTGCGGACGGCGAATTCCCGATCTGGAGTTACAGCTGCCTGCTGGAGATCCGCGTCATCGCCGGCGGCGGCGCGTGGTATTTCAACGAGGGGAAAAATTACGGGATGCTGCTGCGCGTGGGCGTCGCCGGCACCGTGGTCTGCGTGCTCAGCGCCAAGGGCGTCGCGACGCTCGTCGGCTCGCCGGGCAAGGAGGGCTTCACGCTGATTGGCACCATTGCCGGCGAAGGCTGCTTCGGCCCGTGTCCGCTCTGCATCTGCGGCGATTTCGAGGAGGGCGTCATGTACATCGAGGGCAAGGGTTGGGAGGAACTCCCGGACAAGGAGGACAAATGAACACGCCGGCATCGGGCACAAACGCCTCAATTCACTTTCGCATGAAAATGTTCGTCCGAATCCTCATCGCGGTGACGGCCCTTGCCGCCGCCGTTCGTCCATCCGCGCACGCTGCCGCGCCGCAGGGCGACATGGGGCCGATGATGGTCAGCGCCGGCACGGTCTGGCGCGAGGCCGGCGTCAACAAGGACTGGGCCTACATCACCTGGTTCAGCACCGGGCCGCTGGGCCTGGGTGGAAAGACGTACGCCGTGTATGCCAAGGCCGGCGCCATCAACACGCCCGGAACGTTCCGCCGCGTCGCCATCACGTCGCTGCAGACGGACCCGCGTGTGATCGAGCCGCTGCTCCAGCGCAGCGTGAGCGTGGGGCAGAGCCTCGTCGATTTGGAGACCGACATGAGCGCGCTCTTCGGCAAGTTCATCCCCGCCGGGCTCAACCGGGCGCAGCAGGTCGCCGCGGTGATCACCGGCACGCTGACGGACGAGAAGCGCTTCGGGAATCTTGCGCTGCTGGGGCGCATGCATCCCGGCATGGCCATGTGCCTGGGCTTCGCCCACGCGGAGCCGGTTGGCGCCGGGCAGACCACGTTTGAAATCCGCCAATACGATCCGGCGGCGGACAAGGACATCGCTGTTGTCGGTCGTCTCTCGGTGGAAGCCGGCAATCCCACGATTCTTCCTGCTCCCGGCGCGCCGGTGCCCATGCCCGCGGTCGGGGCCAGCGGCAACATGAACATCCAGATGCGCTGGGCCACGCCGGACCCGTTGCGCCGGCTGCTGCTGTTGCAGAATGGTTTCAACGTCTATCGCGTGCGCAAGGACTTCGCGGAAGCGCCCGGGAGCAACTGGCATGTCACTCCGCCGACAGCCGTCGCGCTGCTGTCCGCAATCAACAGCACCCAGGCGGTGCAGCGACTCAACCCGCGTCCCATCCTGACGTCCACCCTGTTCAGCGCGGCGGACGTGGCGAACTTCAACCCGACCAATGGCGACGCCACGACGATTTATTGGATCGACGACAATCGCATCGGGCATCCCACGCTGCCGCCGTTGTCCACCGACTACACCAATGGCGGACGGTTCTATTACTTCACTGCGGCGCGGGATCTCCTCGGGCGCGACGGGCTGGTTTCGCCCGGCACGCTCGTGACGATTTGCGACAAGCTGTTTCCCAACGCGATGTCGGGCGTTCGCGTGGTCAACGATTACCTCTTCGACGGCACCGCCAACCAGCACCGCTTGCGCGTCATCTGGCCGCAGGCGTCCAACAACCCGACCAACGAGGAGACCATCTCGCGCTACTGGATCTATCGCTGGAACACGACGCACCAGGTCGTCTCCAACATCGCCTATCCCTCGAATCACCTGGTCGCCATCGTCAATCACGTCCCCGGTCTCCCGGAGAACTCCTATCTCGACGCCGGTCCCGGCGCGCCGTCCGTGCCGGCGGACTACGCCCGCACGTTCTGGTACACGGTGCGCGCCGAGGATATTGGCGCGTGCGGCGGGAATCTTTCGCCTCACAGCCCGGCGGTGCCAGGGACATTGCGCGAGTACGATGGCCCGGCCGGACCCATCGGCACGATTCGCGGCCGGTGTCTGGGTCCGATTACGCAGGTCAGCGTCATGGCCACCAACCCGGGCGCCGGCACGCCCGGCGTGCTTGATTTCGTGGTCGATTTCGTGCGCACCTCGGATCGCATTGCCTGGATGGAAGGCGTGGTGGAACTCCGCAGCGGCACGAACGTCCTGGCGACGGTCACCACCGACAAGCTTCATTTCCTCGCGAATGCGAAATCCAACCGCTGGACCTTCAAGCTGCCCGGCCAGTATCAGAG
>JBDHQG010000454.1:0-4165 GCA_039806925.1 Limisphaerales bacterium | reverse complement strand
CAACCGCGCAAAGAATGCGAAAGCGCCAGAGCATTGGCGCAGTCCAAAACCTGGCGGCAGATGCGCTGATACCTGGACAGGGCGAGCAATCATCATCAATCACTTCTTCGCTTCGAGCACTGCTTGCACGGGCATGGAGTTGCCGAAGTTTTTCCAGTCCTTGAAGGTCCACACCACCTTCTTGTCCTTCGTCACCTCGATGAACTGCGGGTTCTCCGGGCCGGCGTGGCAGTTGCCGAAGCGCGTGTTGCCGTTCGCGAGACGCTCGACGCGCGTCACCCACGCCAGCGTGATGCCGGGCAGATCGTTCTGCTCGAGCTTCCAGACGATTTCCTTCTGCGGCGTGACTTCGAGCACGCAATGGCCGTTGCCGCCGCCGATGAGCGTGTTGCCGTTGTCGAGGCGGATGGCGCTGAAGAGCGAGTTGCCGAACGCCTCGGGACCGTGACCACCCTTGCGCGGCTTGCCGAAGAGCGGGACTTCGTAGTCCCAAACAATTTTCCCCGTCGCATCGTATTCGCGAACGAAGCCATCGCTCTCATGCGCGACGAGGTAATGGCCATTCGCAATCTTCCGCACGAGCCGGGTGTCGCTGTGCGCGTTCGGGTTGTTCACCTTGAGCTTCACTTCGCGCAAAATCTTCCCGGCCTTGTCCACTTCGATGATGCGCGCCGGGCCGGACTCCGCGATCATCGTCGAGCCGTCGGCGAGCCGCTGGAACGCGTGAACCTCGACGCGCTTGCCTTCGTTGCCGTTCATCTTCGCCGTGTCGTATTCCCAGACGGTCTGCTTGTCGGGTGTGACCTCGTTGATCTTCGTCCAGCCTTGCTGGTAGAGAATGTTCCCGTTCGGCAACACCCACGCGTCGTGAATCGCGCCGACCTTCGTCTCCCATTCCACGGAGCCATCCGGCGCGATAATGGCGAGCTTGCGTGTGGAATCATCCGCCGCGAGCACACGGCGTGCGGGACCGGTTTGTTCGGCAAGCAACGAAAGCGAGGCGCACAGGGAAAGCCCGAGGGCGAGCAGGAGTTGTTTGGTCATGCGAGGAATAATGACGAATCCCCGCGCGCAGGGAATTCAGAAAATATCCGGCGGCAGCACTCCCTCGCGGTCAGGGTGTCGGCGGCGGAAGTTTCGGGGTCGATTGAGGGGAATCGCCGAGCAACTGGCTGCGGTGCCTCATGCAGAAGGCAACGAACTGCGTTTCGCTGACAAAGCGGCAGACCGGCTTCGGCAGACAATCATAAGTGGCGCCAAACACTTTTTGCATCAGATCGTCATCGCGGACTCCGTCGCGGACCGCCTGAAATGGTTTCGTCTCCAACAAGCCAGTGACGATCTTCTGGATCTGCGGCAGGAATCCCGACAGGAGGCGATCCGGAATCTCGACCGCCTTCGACTGCGTGGCCTGGGTCAGACGCCATGCCTGGCTGGCGAGTTCACCAGCCGTGCCCGCCACAGCGGAACCGGCGGATACGATGGAATCCTTCGCTTTGGTGAACCAAGTGCCACCGCGTTCCGCATGGACGGGAGTCGAAACCAACTCGGCCATCGGTCGTAACTCAACGTCGAGCTCGGGCCGGAATTGATCGGTTGGCTTGAGGAAACCGGCGGCAAGTAATTCACGCGCCTCGGTCTCCGGCAACGTGCCGAGCACCGTGGCTTCGCGGGAAATCTCAATCAGCCTTGTTGCCATCGCTTTAACTTCGTCGGTTGTGGTTTACGCCCACACCTTGCCCGCGACCGCACATTTCGGCCAGCGGAAAGCGCCACGTCACCTTTCGCGCAAGATAGACGTCGCCGGGGAAATTCCCGTTGACCCTGCGCGAACGTTGTTCCTAATCTGCGGCTCGCAATTCGTTCAACAAACCAAAAAATCAAATCTATGGCTGACACCTACGTTCCCCTGATTAGCTCCGGCACGGCCGGTCCTCTCGGCGTTCTCCACCTGCCCCGCCTCTGGCAGAAAGTTTCCCTCGAAGCCCGCGGCAAGCTCGCGGCCGGCTATCCCGGCATCGGCAAGGGCTACGACATGATGGTCATCGGCGCGCTCGGCCTCAACGCCGACGCCGTCAAAAAGTTCATCACCGAAAGCAAGCCCACCTATCCTCAGTTTGAGGCCTGGGTGAAGAAGCAGCCGGGCGTGAAGCTCGACAAGGCCACGATCGACAAGAGCAATCGCGCGATCCAGGGCTACAACCACGACGACGGCACGCGCAAGAGCATCCTCGGCGCGAGCGGCATCTCCGACGAAGGCTCGGTCTGCCACGACGCCATCAACCTGAACAACCTCGACGACTGGTACGAGTTCCATCAGGCCGCGCTGAAGTAAGCGCGCGTTCGTCCTGGACGAATCTTCCAACCGGTGCCGGCTCACGCTGGCGCCGGTTTTTTTTGTTGAAATGAACTCTCAGCTCGATCGGAAGCGTTGGGAACCGGCGTCTCTAAAATTGTAATTCAATCGTGCGAATTACCGCCATCCAGCGCATCTGTGTGGATGCAACTGACGGTGCCCATACGCGCAATGCCCGCTGAGTGCCGCTCCATTGGATGAAGGCGCTCGCCCCAGTGCTCGATCCCGACGAAATATCGAAAGAATTTCCTCGTCTGGTAACTAGTGCAGTTCCAGTTCCGCTGCTGGTAGAATTGCCAGTTGCATCGCGGCCGATCAACCATGTCTCTACAATCCATGAAGCGTTGGTGGGCATGGTGAGACGTTGACTCTCACCATCCAAAAACAGTTCTGTAGATTGGGTCGCCATACCAGCGCCCCGCAAGATATAGAGGCTCGTCTGCGCATCACCCGGCGCAGAAAAGAATCCACTCGCATATGCCTGCTGCCCATAAAATCTCGCTACTGCTCCGAGCCCTCCAGCGATTGCCGAGTACTGCGCTTCTGCGGCAATCGAATTGGCGTGCCCACCACTGATGGTTGCACCAACCGTTCCAGGTGCCGCAGTGTTTTGGCCGACAATGATATTCGGCGCGTTCGTTGTGGGTTCCAATCTCAATGCACGGACATTGTTTACCCGAAACTCCAGAGGTTGCCGGTCAAGCGTCCCAAGGAAACTGCCAGGGGACGATGTAAGCTCATTGCCCCCGAGCTTCCAGTTTCCGCTCAACCGCGCGTCATTGCCCTCAACCGCAGTTCCGCTGCTCTCACCAAATCTCACCGAAACAACACCTCCAGTCGTAGTTAATCCCGGCCCGGCCCGCATGATGCCCAGGCCATTTTCAGTCGCAACCGGGAGAACCATGTTGGTGATGTTGGCGCCATCCCCGACGAACAATCCGGTGAACAAGTTCGATGGATTCCTGAATTCAACGGCGGCCCGATACACTCCGCCAATCCGACCGTCCTGAATGACGCCATCAACGATCTCCTCCGCCGAATGCGTGTGCTTTGCCTTCGCGAAATCCGCCCCCTCCAATCCATCAAGCATGTCCGCATGGAGCATCGGAACTTTTGTCGGGCTCCCGACTTGAAAGGGAGGACCGGCGGCGGGGTTGAAATAGGCGCTGCCGGTAAACGTTTGATTCGATTGAAGGAAAGCCACGCCCGCAGGCAATTGATTGGCCGTCATTGGCTTTGAAAGTCTCGAAGCGCTGCCTGCATGAATCGCGTAAGGGACCGGTTTCACATTCTGACGCGGCTTGAGCATCGTGTAGGACTCGTCCTTCTTTGAACGACGAACTCCGATCTCCAGCCACCGCGCATCGCCGTCGAAGGACTCTGCGCCAAAATCCAGAGTTACTGAGAACCGCCGGCGTTCCACGCGTATGGCGTCGAATCGAATGGTTGGTCCGATTTGAGTTCCTCCCTGGGCTTCGTCCCAAAGGCGGAACTGGAAATCAAACTCCCCGCGGGCGGGAGCATCTTTCACCGAAAGCTCCCCCGAGTAATTGAATGCGGTCCCTTGCGCATGAGAGGGAGAATTGCCGAAGCACAACAGGACAACGGCAAGAAGCGTGACCGGAAGGTAGTTCATAATCGATCTCCAAAGTTGGTGTGATGAAATCCTTATCACGAGCTGATGCGATTCGCAAGAATCGGTTCGTTCGAACCAAGCACGCAGATGGACAAAGGAAGCGCCGATTGAACCACGAATGGACACGAACCAACACGAATTCCAAACGCGAAGGCCTGTTTCCATTGGTGTTC
>JBDHQG010000453.1:0-4166 GCA_039806925.1 Limisphaerales bacterium | reverse complement strand
CAAGTTCAGGAGCAGCTTGTAGAGTTCGATTGCGCCGTTGCCGATGTTGGGAAACACGCCCGAATCCGTCGCCCGCACGCTGAGCAGGAAGGCCCCCGCCATGAACGCGGCCAGCACCAGCCACAGAAACCGCCCCATCCACAGATCGCGCCCGGCCAGCCAGCGCACCGGATTCTTCGCCAGCCAGAGGAGCCGCCGAGCCGCCCGCTTCGACGACGCGCCGAAACGCCATCGCTGCGCGCGGGAGGCGGAGCCTTCCGCGGCCTTCGACGACGCCTCCTGCCACCGGCGCGGCGCCAGCAATGAGGCGGCGATGAGAAACAGCCACGCGAGGACGTGGACCAGCGCGAGGGAATTCCAAAACTCCGTGAGCCTCAGCGAGCGCGCCTGGGTGAGCCCGTATCCCGCGCTCGCGAGGCTGAACCACGCCTCGAACTTGTTGTCGTCCCAGTCCGCCATCGCCCAGTCGATCAGCGGGAACACGATCAGGAACATACCGCAGACGAAGGCCGCCCCGCTCATCGCCCGCTGCGCGTCCCGGCTGATGGCTGAAATGAAGAGGCCCACCGCCAGCGAAAAGAAGAGCGTGTTGAACAACACCAGCATTAGCCGCCAGAACTCCCCGCCCGTCACGCCGCCGAGCAGGAACGCGATGCCGATGACCGGGAACGCCGCGAGCAATCCATACGCCGCCACCAGCGAATGCGAGAAGAGCTTGCCCAGCACGATGTCATACCCGCGCAGATCCGTCAGGAAAAGCAGGCCCAGCGTGCCCTCGCGCTTCTCCTCGCTCAAGGAATCCGCCGTGAGAAAAACCCCCGCCGCGCAGACAAAGGCGAAGCTCAGCCACGAAAAAATGCCGAACAAAGCCCCGCCCAGCTGGCCTCCGAACACGCCACGGCCGATCTCCGAAATCACCAGCACGGCCCCGAGGATGAACACCGCAATCGCCGACGCGCCCACCCGCGACCAGTACGTTCCCCTCCGCCGCGCGGCCACGCGCAGCTCACGTTCCACGATGGGAAGAAAAGTCATGCCCTGCCCTATCTGACAACCCGGAATGAAAGGCGTTCACCCATGGAAAACCACGGGCCGCCCGCAGGGAAGCCTTCATTTTCCCCGCCGCCTTGGGCGCTTCCTTCTCCGCGCCTTCGGTCACGGGCGGTGCCGTACGCGACGGTGACATGGCGCGACAGAGTGATTTACAGCACGCGGGGACTTGCGGCAGAGTCGCGGGCATCAACATCACTATGAATGCTCGCACCGTTCTCTCCTGTGCCCTCGCTCTCACCGCGTTTGCCGCCTGCCCGCTCCCTGCGGCGGACAAACATATCGGCGTCGGCGCCAAGCCCGAGCCGGGCGCCGAGATGATTCTCGATGGCTCGCGCGAGATGCTCGATGCGAAGTGGACTTACTGGCAGGGGCCGCGCTTTGCGTCCGCGTTGCCCATCAAGTGGAGGATCGTCGATGACCCGGTGGACAAAGGCACCTGCGTCACGACGGATGATCCGGCGGCGGCGGGTGGAAAATACGGCGCGGCGGACATTGTCACCAAGAAGGCGTATCGCGACTTCCGCCTGCACATCGAGTTTTGCGTGATGAATCCGCGCGGCAACAGCGGCGTGTATTTGCAGAACCGGTACGAGATTCAGATTCAGGAAGGCGACAAAACGAAGCACGGACTCGGCGCCGTGATCAACGAAAGCGAGTCGCCCTACCACGCCTTCAACGGCCTGAAGAAATGGAACGCCTACGACATCGTGTTCCGCGCGGCGCGGTTCAAGGACGGCAAGCGAACGGAAAAGGCGATGGTGACGATGTATTTCAACGGGCAGAAGGTTCACACCAACTTTCCGATCAGCCAGGTCTGGGGCGGGCCTAACTCCGGCGTCGATGGCGGGAACGACGGCGGCAAAGGAATCACGGACACGCCGCAAGGATTGAAGCTCCAGGCGGAAGGACACGACGTTCGCTATCGCAACGCGTGGATCAAGGAGCTCGACCTGAAGGAGCCGGACACGGGTTTCTAAACGGGCGCATCATGCTCCGCACTTTCATCGCGGCCGTGGCCGGTGGCATCGCCCTGGTTGCCCTCGGTTCATTGAGCGCAGTCGCCACGGAACCCGTCCCGGACAAACTCATCGTCCTCACGTTCGATGATTCGGCCGCGTCGCATTACACCGTCGCGCGTCCGCTGCTGAAACGCTACGGCTTCGGCGCCACGTTCTTCATCACGGAAGGCTTCAGCTTCCGCACGAACAAGAAGGACTACATGACGTGGGAACAAATCGCGGAGCTACATCGCGATGGTTTCGAGATCGGCAATCACACCCGCGACCATCTCGGCATCACCATCCGCAATGTCTCGCGATTGAAGGAGCAGCTCGACGCCATCAACGACCGGTGCCGCGAACATGGCATTCCCAGGCCGATCACTTTTTCCTGGCCCGGCAATGCGTTTCACACGAACGCCCTGCCCGTGCTGCAAGCGGCCGGAATCCGCTTCGCGCGCCGCGGCGGCGAACCGGAAGTCCCCTACAAGCTCGGCGGCGGCGTGGCCTACGAACCGGGCGCGGATCATCCGCTCTTGATCCCGACGGCTGGCGATGCGCGGCCCGACTGGACCTTGGAAAATCTCAAACGCACCGCCGCCATGGCGCGCGACGGGCGCATCGCCGTGCTGCAATTCCACGGCGTGCCCGATGGCGAACATCCGTGGGTGAACACGCCGAGGGAACGTTTCGAGGAATACATGGCGTGGCTGCACGCCGGGGGCTACAAGGTCATCGCCCTGCGCGATGTCGCCCGCTTCACGGACCCGCGATTTACGCCTGCGAATCCGATGGCGGCGATTGAGCGTCGTCTCCGCGAAACCGCCGCGAGGCAAACGAACGCCATTCCGACGAAGTAGACGTCGCTACCGGTAAATGTCCACGAGGAACACCAACGCCTCGCCCTTGCCGAGATTGATGATCGCGTGTGGCACGTCCGCGCGGTAAGTCGCGGAATCGCCCGGCCCCAGCTCCTCCGCATCACCGGCGGATTCCACGCGCACCTGCCCCTTTTGCACGGTGAGAAACTCCCGCGTCCCCTCGAAATGCGCCGAGCTGCGCAACGCGCCGCCGGGCTGGAGCTGCACCTCGTAGAACTCCACGTCCTTCTCCAGGTTCAGCGGGCTGAGCGTGCGCACGCGGGAGAACTTGTCCGAGCGGTAATGGAACGCGTGGTCGTTCGCGCGAATCACCGTCACGGCGGAACTCGCCCCCGGCACCTCCAGCAACTCCCCGAGCGTCATGCCAAACGCCTGCGCGATCCGCAGCGTCACCGCCAGCGTGGGGTTCGCCTGCTCGCGCTCGATCTGGCTGAGCATCGAGCGGCTCACGCCGCTGGCATTTGCCAGGCCTTCGAGCGACCAGCCGCGATCCGAGCGCAGCTGTTTCACGCGTGCGCCAAGGTGGCGGTTGATGGCTTCAGCCGGGGCGGCGGCTGTCTGTTTCGGCTTTGCGCTTCGTTTGGTCGTCATGACGAAAGTGTCCAGTATACTGGAATCTGTTCTTGCATACCGGATTTCCATGTCTACTATACCGCACATGGCATCCGACATATCGAACAGCCTGCAAGAGCCCGCCCCGGCTGGCAAGCGGGGATTGCGAACCGTCCGAACCGCGGTTGAAAACCAGATTCCCCCGTTCATCAGCCGTTGAACTCCCGATTCTCATGAAGACCATGAAAGCCCTCGTCAAAGCCCAGGCCAGGCCCGGCCTCTGGCTGGAAAACATTCCCGTCCCCACCGCCGGCATCAACGACGTGCTCATCCGCGTCCACAAGACCGGCATCTGCGGCACGGACCTGCACATCTACAAGTGGGATGCCTGGGCGCAGAAGACGATTCCCGTGCCGATGGCCGTGGGGCACGAATTCGTCGGCGAGATTGTCGAGATTGGTTCCAACGTAAATGACTTCAAGCCGGGCGACATCGTCAGCGCCGAGGGTCACGTTGTCTGTGGACGCTGCCGTAATTGCCTCGCCGGACGGCGCCACCTGTGCGCGGATACGAAGGGCATTGGCGTCAATCGTCCCGGCGCTTTCGCGGAATACATTTCCGTCCCGATGACCAACGTCTGGCATCACCAGCCGGACATCGACCGCGATGTCGCCGCGATCTT
>JBDHQG010000452.1:0-4175 GCA_039806925.1 Limisphaerales bacterium | reverse complement strand
GCTTTAGGCTGTTCACGCACGAAATGCGCTGGGCCTTTGATTTGGCCTTGGCGAGCGCCGGGAGGAGGAGGCCGGCGAGGATGGCGATGATCGCGATGACCACCAGGAGTTCGATGAGCGTGAAGGCGCGTTGGCGGGTGGCGGGTGTTTGAGGAGCCATAATCTTCGTTGAACGATGAAGGTTCCGACGCACGAGGTGTGGCCGGTTATTCGGGAAATGTCCTGATGCGAGGGGAGGCGGGCATTGGCACTGAACTTGATTGGAACGGGTTTGTGGTTTTGAAGGCCGAAGAAACGAGGAGCCTTTGGACCCACTGCCAAAGGCCGGCAAGGCGTTCTAATTGGGCCCGGTAACAGTGCAACAGACAGAGAAACAGACATACAAACCATGAAGGAACATTTTTCCCAAGGAAGGGGCATTCTTGCCGCCATGCTGCTGGCGGTTTTTGCCGCATTCAACCTCGGTGCAGCGGACGCCAGGTTTATCGTCGTCGTCAAGGGACAGCGCTGGATGCAAACCAACTCTGCGTCCGCGGTCCCGGTTCCCGGCACCAACCATTCGTTCCTGGTTTCCGTGGACTTGAGCGGTCCCGAGACGATCACCAATGGCTCGCTCATTCTGCCGGATGCCTCGGTGCTGCCGCTCGAAGGGGACGGTTCGGACCACGGCGGCCTGGAGGCGTTCTTCACCAGCCAGGGCGCGCTCGACACAGACTTCCCCAACGGCACGTACAAGGTCGTGATCGATGGCGTGAACGACGGTGCGAAGACCAACGCGGTCACCATCACGGGCGACAGCTATCCGTCGACGCCGCGCTTCAACGCTTTCCCCGCGGCGCAGGCGGTTGATCCCGCCGTGGATTTCAACCTGACGTGGGATCCGATTGCGGGCGCGTCCCCGGGCGACTTTGTCGGCATCGAAGTGGACGACTGCCTCGACGAGGAAGTGGCGCATTCGCCGCAGCCGGGCGAGCCGAACGCGCTGAACGGCACGGCGACGAATTTTGTGATCCGCGCCCGCAGCCTGCGGCCCGGCATGATGTACAAGGTCAAATTGTTCGTCGGCCACTTCACAACCTACGACTCCAACAGCTATCCGGGCGCGATTGTGGCGGGTGGCTACCTCAAGGAACTTTTCATGCAAATCCAGACCACGGGTGTGCCGGTGGATTGTCCTCCGGGCCGCCTGCAACTGGTGTTCAACTTCCCGCCCGGTGGATTCGACCAGACCAACGGCGTCATCACCTTCCCGCAGGCGCTCGCCAGCTACGCCGTGCAGCTGGATGTGCCTCACGAGGCGAATGCCCCTGAAAACGTCGCGTTCTCCGGTCCGCCGGGTTCCGGCCTCACCAACACGCCCAGCGCGTTTGGCGGACCCTACGAGGGCGGGGCTTGGTTTGTCTCTCCGCAAGTGCCGTTGCCGCCGTATCCGCCGGCCGGCGTGTACGTGGTCCACTACGGCCCGAACAATTGGAGTTACAACCTGCTCGATCCGGGTGCCGCCAGCCAGCAGATGCTGATGGTGCCCTCGGTGGTGTTGAACGAAGCGAACGAAGTGATCGAAGTGACGTGGCGCTACGCGGACACCAATGGCGTGACCATCGACGCCCCGACGTATGTGGAAAACATATCGCTCGTCCTCGATTCAATGTTTGGGCCGCTCTACCAGTCCGACTGGTATGGCGAGCCACTGGGGCGCACAACCACGGCGCATGTGCTGGGCCAGCCGGTTCCGTGGGAAAGCGTGTCCGCGGTGAGCCTGATCTATCGCGACCTTGCGAAGAACACGTTTGCCTCCAGCTTCCATCGCGGTTCAGTTCCGCCGCCCGAGATCGAGATTGTGACCCAGACACTGCCGGGCGGTATCGTCGGCCAGACTTATGGCGCGTCGCTTTCAGTGAATGGCGGTCAGGAGCCGTACGTGTGGACGGTCTCCGCGGGAACCCTGCCCGAAGGGCTCAACCTCAGCCCCGACACCGGAAACATCATCGGGCATCCCGCTGTCGCTGGAACAACCGAGTTTGTGATTCGTGTCACGGATTCCACGGATGCGTTCGCGGAACGCAGCTATTTCATCAGCGTTCGCGGTTCCGGCGGCCCGACCGGCCCGGAGGTCCGGGAGATCGTCATCCTCAAGGGCCAGGAATTTGTGCAGACGGGCGACGCGGCTCCCGTGCCGAACCCCGAGGATCCGTTCCATTTCGAGGCGTTTGTGGAGGGCACCTATTACGGATCGATCACCAACGCCGTGTTGCGTTCGCCCAAGGGCACGAACCATCTGTTGGAACTGGAGGACATGCCGTCCAGTGCGCCGGCCGCCGGCGGCGGTGAAATCGAAACGGAGAATGAAGGCCAGACCTTCCGGCTGCGCGAGCGGTTCGCCAGCCGGAGCGCGATGGACAACGTCTTCGGCAGCGGCTCCTACTCGTTCACCCTCGCGACGGGCGCGGGCAGCAACAAGGTCGCGAACCTGAACCTTTCCGGTGACAACTACCCGGCCACGCCGCAGATCTCGAACTGGGCGGCGGCCCAAAGCATCGATGCCTACGCGGACTTCACGCTGACGTGGAATTCGCTGTCCGGCGCGACGACAAACGATTTCGTCTGGGTGCAGATCGAAGACGAGCTTGGCACCGTTTACGAGAGCGCCGGTCCCGCCGAGCCGGACCGGCTCCATGGCAAGTCCACTTCCGCCCTCATCCCGGGTGGAACGCTGGAGCCCGGCAGCCAGTACCAATGCACGGTGTTTCTCGCGAAGTTCTCGACGGTGAGCACCAACGCGTTTCCCGGGGCCAGGGCGATGTCGGCCTACGCCAGGGCCACCTCCATCCTGCTGAACACGGTGACACCGCCGCCGGCGGAAGGTCAGTTCCAGTTCTCCGCCTCGAGTTTCACGGCGAGCGAGACGAACACCACCGCGCAGTTCACGATCCTCCGCACCGGCGGCAGCGAGGGCGCCGTGAGCGTGGATTTCAGCACCGCCGACGGAACCGCCGTGGCGGACCTCGATTATGTCCCGACGGAGGGCACGCTGGAGTTCGCCGACGGCGAGACGAATGTGACCTACACGTTCGAGATCATCGACGATCAAATCTTCGAGACGAACGAAACCGTCCGGCTCGTGCTCTCCAATCCACAAGGCGGCGCCACGATCGGCGCCGGGAGCAATGCCGTGATGATCCTCACGGACAATGACGTTCCGGGCAGCGCCGGCCTGCTGCAATTCAGCGCGGCCAGCTACGTGGCGGGCGAAGGCTCGGCCACCGTCACCCTCACGGTCACGCGCACCGGCGGCAAGGCCGGCGAGGTCACGGTCGATTACCTGACCGTGGATGGCGACGCGCTGGGCGAGGCGGACTTCGCGCCGGACTCGGGCACGCTGGTCTTCCCGGATGGCGTGACCAGCCGGACGATTGTCATCGGATTGAACGATGACGATTTCGATGAGACCAACGAGACCTTCGAGGTGATGCTCGACGCGCCGGTCGGCGGCGCCTCGCTCGGCACCCGCAATGTTGCGACCGTGGTGATCACCGACAACGATGCGGCGGGCGAAATCAGGTTCAGCGCCCCGTCGATCAAGATCGATGAAACGGCCGGCGAGGCGGAGGTGACCTTGACGCGCTCCGGCGGAACGGCCGAGGGCGTGACGGTGGATGTGACGGTGGTGGGCGGCACGGCCAGCGCGGAGGACGATTACTCGTTGATGACCGAGACCGTCGAGTTTGCCGCGGGCGAAACGACGGCGACGTTTTCGTTGCTCGTGAATGATGACTCTGATTCTGAAGGCGACGAGACGGTGTTGCTGCAGCTGGCCAATCCGACCGGCGGCGCCACGCTTGGCAAGGGCACGAATGCCACGGTGACAATCGTGGATGACGAAGTGTCCCTCCAGCTCGCGGCGGCGTCTTACACGGTCAATGAAGGGTCGCCGACATTGGTCGTCACGGTGACGCGATCCGGCCCCACGACGGGCACGTCGACCGTCGAGCTGTCCACTGTCGATGGTTCCGCGGAGGCGGATTCCGACTTCGGCGGCACAAATGTGACGGTGACGTTCGGCCCTGGTCAGACCAGCCGGACCGTGCCGATTCGAATCGTCCGCGACGATCTGGTCGAGGAAGAGGAAACCTTCGGCCTCCAGCTGGACAATCCCGTGGGCGGCCAGCTTGAGA
>JBDHQG010000451.1:0-4199 GCA_039806925.1 Limisphaerales bacterium | reverse complement strand
ATGTAATCGCCGGGGTACGACAGACGGCCGATGCCGGTGTCCACGAAGACCTCCACGAAGCGACGGCGGCAGGAGTAGTTCCCCATCTGCTCGAACAGCTCGTAGGCGAGATAGTCGTTCATCAGGCATTTGTCCGCGTAGGGGTTGCGCAGCTTCCAGTCCGCCTCCGCCGGCAGGCCGAGGATGGATTCCTTCTTGTCATTGCCCAGCGCGTCCTGGATTTCCACGTTGTACGGGCGCTTGGCAAAGCCCGCCGAGGTCTGGCCGAACACCTCGAAGTCCGCGGGCCCGATGTAATCCGGCTTGCGGGAGAAGGCGCTGCGGCCGCGGAAGGTGTCAAACACCACGAACGTGCCCTTCGTGCGCGGCGATCCGGCGGCGACGCTCTCCACCATCGTGCGGCCGTCCGTGCTCATGATGAGAATTGGCAGGTTCGAGTTGAAATCCCGCGTCGTGGCATCCAGGAAGACGAAGTTCCGCACCAGCACTTCGCTCGGGAACAACCCCGCCGCCGTCGGGAAGGCGCGCACCTTGAGCGTGGTGTTGTTCTGCACCGTGATCGGCCCGGTGTAGGCCGTCGAGCTGTTCGTCGGCGCCGTGCCATCGGTCGTGTAACGGACCGTGGTGCCCGGCGGGACCGTGATCACCATGCTCAGAGACGCGTTTGTGTAAACGCCGCTCTCCAGCGACAACGCCGGCGCCGGCGCAAAGCCCGTGCCGCTGGTGGAGTTCTGCGCGCCCGGCGTCGGCACCAGGAAATAACCCACGAGGTTGGGATCCACCCGGTCACGGCCGAACGACACGTTGGCCTGCTGCGCCGGATAGGTCGCGCCGGAGAACGACGAAACGATGTTGGTGGCCGGCCCGACCAGCGCCAGAAAGCTGCCCGCGTTCTTGCTCAGCTTGAAATTCGTATGCAACGGACCGGCCGGGCTGCGGCGATCCTTTTCCGAGGCCCAGATGCGGAGATACTTGTTCGCGCCGAGGATGAAATTCGGCAGCGGCCACTTGGCGAGGTTCGTGGCCGTGTCCGTGAGGAACCACCCGTTCAAGCTCACGTCCACCAGGCCGGGATTGTACAGCTCCAGCCAGTCCGAGCGATTGCCATCCTCGTCCTGCACCCCGTTTTCGTTGTCCGCCATGAACTCCGAAATCACCACCGCCTCGGCGATGGCGTTCGGGTCCAGCATATATGTCCAGCCCGGCCCCGGCACGAACGCCGTGGGCAGCCCGTCCGTATCCGCGATGCCCGGGCTTGGCGCCCAGGCCACCGCCACGCTGCCCGTGGGCGGCTGCGGGAACTGGAACGTGTATTCGCGCGGGCTGTTCTGCACCACGTTCGTAGCCGCCACCCCGTTGATGCGCAAATCCGCGGCGTCCACCCCGGAGACGTTCTCGCTGAACGCAATCGTGACAAACCCCAGGTCCAGCACGATGCCCGAAGGCGGCGGCTCCGTCGCCACCACCACCGGCGGGTCATCCACCGTCGAGCTCAGCCGCGCGTCGATGAAGACGTCACTGCTGCCGGCGGAGCTGTTGAACAGCTGGAGCGCCAGAACGTTCGTGCCCGAAACCAGCACGCCGGCCGAGGGCGACAACGCCGCCTCCCCCACCGTCACCTCATGATCCGACGCCAGAGTCGAGATCGTCAACGGGTCCGCCACGCCCGCCCGGCCCACCTCCACCCCGTTGAGCCAGGCCACAAACCCGTCGTCATACTGCACCTGCAAGCTCAGCCCCACCACCTCCGCCGCGTTGGCGACGACGAATGACTTGCGCAGGAACACACTCGTGTAACCGCCGGCCGTGCCCGTCGGCAACGTCGTCTGAATCCCCCCCTCCAGGCCCGTGGCCCCCGCGCTGGGGTAACCCACCGGCGCGCTGGCGGTGGAGCCGGCGGGCAGCCAGGCTGCGTCATCGAACGACAACAGCCGCCAGACATCGGTGGGATTGGAGGCCTCCTGTGTGCCGAGCACATACTTCCAGCCGGCGGAACGGAACGGCACCAGCTCGGCCGCGTGCAACGAGGCCGCCGCCGCCAGCCACAAAACCGAACTAAAGAACTTGCTTTGCATGGGTACAAACGTGGGGGTTGAGGTTTCGGAACAAATTAAAAAACGGCGCATTCACCGACGAAAACGGGGGCAGGGAACAGAGACTTTCAGCATGCCTTGAAAAGGACAGCGCATCACCGGCCACCGTGGGCGGAGGGGAACAACTCAGCCCGAGCCCTGAATCCAATTCGGATTGTTTCATTGCACGACAAACAAAACGCGATAACACGGCGACCGCCGTAAAGGGTGATTGTGTTTTTGTAGCACAATTGTCACCCGGAGGACAATACAAAGTTCATGTCCACGGCGGAAAGACCACGCGCGCGAAGCAAAAAACCGCCGATGACGAGCACATCGGCGGTTTGCGAGAGAGGTTAAAGGCAGGAAAGTTACGGCTGCCGGGGTGTCGCCACTCGGTAAAACCGGTTCGTCGTCCAGGCTGGATCCTCAATGCGATGCACCACATTCGTCGCCCTGGCCGGAACATCCACCAGCCGGCTCCACGCCGGGGCGTTCAAACCCTCCTTGAACTGGACCGTGTAAGTCCGGTTGGAGACGGCGGCGAATTGCACCATCGCATCTCCCGGCACGATGCCCTGCTCGATCTTCAGGTAACTTTGTCCATTGGCCGGGTCTGTGCCCGCGATGAACTCCGCGCGGTTGCTCATGCCGTCCAAGTCCAGATCCCCCGCGCCATCGGCCGCGTTGTCCGCGTTCAGACCCAGCGCCTGCTCCACGACATTGGGGATGCCATCGCGATCGGAATCCTCCAGCACGGTGATGTTGAAGGTCGTTGTCACCCCGGGCGCCGTGTTCGCGTCATTGTAAACGACGATGCGCATCACGAAGTTCGACGCCTGCATGTTGTTCGTCAGGCGCAACAGGGCGGTCTCCGTGTTCACGGTCAGGTAATTCGTACGCGACGGGCTGGAGTTGGTGTTAAACACAAACGAGCCCAGGTTGCGACGCCAGCTGTAGGCAAAGGGCGCCGGGTTACCCGTCACCTCGATGCTCAGGGGAAACTCGCTGCCCGCCGCCACCGTCAGATCCGCCGGCTTCTGCACAATCGTCGGCGAAATCCACGGCACCAGCCGGGCCGGCTGCGAATAAATGATTCCCGTGCCGTCGATGATGCCACAGCGGTAATCCCCCTCCTCGTCCAGCTGAACATCCGTGACCGTATAGGACGCCGTGGTGGCGCCCGGAATGTCCACGCCATTGAACTGCCACTGGTAGGAAATCGGCGGCTCGCTGCTGCTCGCCGCCACAGTGAAGCTGACGTTCGTGCCATTGGGCAGGTTGGCCGCCTTCGGATCCGGCTTGATGTAAACCGCGCGGCTGGCCGGATGCTGGGTGATGCGAGGAATCATGCGAATGCTGAGATTCACATTGCTGCTCAACACGTCACCCACGGCGTTGAAAACAAAACAGGCGTAGGCGCCCGCCTGATTCAGATTCAGGTTGTTGAGCGTGAGAACAGAGGTGGACGCCCCGGCAATCGGCCTGCCGTTAAAGGTCCAGATGTAGCCGAGGCCGGAGCCGGTCGCCGTCAAACGAAATACGGCGGACTGACCCTCAATGCCCACGTAATTGGTCGGCTGTGTTACGATGGCCGGAGGGATGCCTCCCGTGGGCAGCGGGCTGCCCGGCGTACGCGGCGAAGTGCGCCAGTTCGCCGGGTCGTTTCCGTATGCGGCAACATCAATGCGCCCGATGGATGCGCCGAGCCCGTCCGGCAAACCTGCCGGCCAAGGAGCGGTATCGCGATACTTCACCTTGTCGACCAGCACCTGGCGGACTTCGCCGGCGTTCGGCGAACCGGGTGGTTCCGGAGTTCGCGGACGGGTGAGCTCGATGCTCGCCGTGTCATTGTCCAGCCTGCCCTTCCACGGACCGTAGATCGGCGTGCCGGACGCGACGTTGTTGGCCGCGCGGAATGCTTCCAGGGCGGCGGCGTTGGCGGGATCGAATCCCACCACCAGCACGTAACCGCCCGCCGGCACTGTCACGCCGGCCGGAAACTCAAACTCCACCGCGTCGCGCAAGCGCCAGCTGTTGGTCGGGTATTGCGGGTCGAACAGATTCACGCTGGAGCCGCTGATGTTCTGCAACTCGATGAACTCGTCCTCGTCGTTGTCCCAATAG
>JBDHQG010000450.1:0-4199 GCA_039806925.1 Limisphaerales bacterium | reverse complement strand
GTCGCAACCGTAGATGCGGTTCCCGATGGCGGGACGCAGCTCGACGGGGATGGAGCCTTTCAGCTCGATGGTCAGGTAGGAGATACAGCGCCGCGCATCGAGCTGGAACGGCGCGGTGATCGCCTGCGTCGGACACGCCGTGATGCAACGCGAGCAGGAGCCGCAACGGTTCCTCTCCGGCGCGCCCGGATTGATTTGCAGCGTGGTGAGAATTTCGGCGAGGAAAAACCAGTTGCCAAGCTCGCGGCTGATGAGGTTGGTGTGCTTGCCGACGAAACCAAGTCCGGCCCGTTGCGCCAGATCGCGTTCGAGAAGCGGCCCGGTGTCGACATACCAGAGCGAGCGCGTGCCTTCGTCTCCGAGTGAATCGATGAACGCAGCCAGCTGCCTGAGCGGTTCGGCCAGGATGTCGTGGTAATCGGCGTGCCGGGCGTAACGCGCGATGACGCCACGGTTCGGCGCGGGCGAATCCGCTGGCGCGGCATAGGCGCAGGCCAGGGTGACGATGGATTTCGCCCCGGGCAGGACGAGGTTCGGGTCCACGCGTTTCTGCGCGTTGCGCGCGAGCCAGGCCATCTCGCCCTGGCGGCCTTCGCCCAGCCAACGTTCGAGGCGCGGCGCGGATTCCGGCGGGGCGGCGGTGGTGAAATGGCAGGCGTCGAAGCCAAGTTCGCGCGCGCGTTGTTCAATGCGGCTTCTCACGTTCTGGCTGGCGTTGCCTCGCCATGTGAAATTGATGCAGGACTTGTTGCGCAACTTCGCGGACGGATCTCGTGCCGGTGTGAACCAGCACGTCGGCCTGCCTGTAGAAAGGCGTGCGCTGCTCCAGCAGTTCGCGGATTTTTGCCAGCGGATCGGGGGCCTGGAGGAGCGGTCGATGCGCCTGGTTCTTCACGCGTTCGTAAATCGCCTCCGGCGTGGCCCAGAGGCAGACGACGAGCGCGTGTTGCTTGAGGCCGGCTAGGTTCGCGTCGCTGGCGGCCAGGCCGCCGCCGGTGGAGATCACTTTCTTGCGCCATCCGTTCATCTCCGCGACCAGGCTCCGCTCGATCTCACGGAACGCCGCCTCGCCATCCTCGGCAAAGATGCGGGAGATGGTCTTGCCGACGCGGTGTTCGATGAGTTCGTCGGTATCGACGAGATCATACTGCAATTGCATCGCCACCATCCGCCCGACAGATGACTTGCCCGTGCCCATGAAGCCAACGAGCGCGAGATTGTGAAGCTGTCGTTCGCCTGTCATGGAGACAGGCTACAGGCGCGCAACGGGTGGAGCGAGGAATGTTTGCGGACGCGGCGTGAACTGCGCGGCTCAGCGCGCCTTCACGTCGTAGCAATGGAGCAGTTCTTGGTCGCGCAGGAAGAGCCTGCCGTCCACGATCACGGGATGTGTCCAGATGCGGCCCTGGGGATTGCGCTGGGTGGTCTGCGGCTCCAGCTTGAAACGTCCGTGTTCCTTCCAGCCCTTGGGCGAGGCCTCCGCCAGCACCACCGTGCCGTTGTTTTCCGCGAGGCAGTAGAGGCGTCCGTCGGCGTACGCCACGGCGCCTTTGCCGAGCGCGGATTTCTCCGACCACACTTCCTCGCCCGTCTTGAAGTTCTGGCAGGTCCAGCCCACGCCGTCGGAGTGACCATAGACGTGTCCATCGACCAGGATCGCGCCGCCGTGATGGTTCTTCATCACCTTGTTTTCGTAGAGCTTCTCGATGGCGTTCCCCGCGCCGACCTTGAACGACAGGCAGCCCACGCCATAGCCGGCCGTCACGTAGACCTGGCCATCTTGAAAAATCGGCGTGGGAATCACCGCCGTCTTGCCGGGGAAATCAACGCTCCAGAGCACCTTGCCGTCCGCGGCGTTGAGGCCGACGACGTGCTGCATGGTGAGCTGGATGTATTGGCGCGTGCCGTTGAGATTCTCCGCGATGATGGAGGAATACTGCGCGCCGTCCGTGAACTCCTTGCTCTGCCAGAGCGTCGCGCCCGTCTTCTTGTCGAGCGCGACAATCGCGCCGTCCTTTCCTCCCGGCGTGCAGACGACCCGGTTGCCGTCCACCAGCACGGATTCCGTGTAACCCCAGCCCGGAGTCTCGCCGCCGAATTCCTGCATTGTTTTCTGCCACGCGATCTTTCCATCGGCGGCGCTGGCGCAGATCAAGGTTCCCTGGCCGCCGAGGGCATACACGAAGCCGCCGTCCACCGTCGGCGTGCCGCGCGGCCCGTCGCCCCAGTTGTTCTTCAGAATCGATCCGATCCTGGCCGACCACAGCTCCCTGCCTTCCTTGGTGTCCACCGCGATCAGCTCCTCGCCGCCGTTGCGAATGCCCATCGTGAAGAGCCTGCCGCCGGAGATGGAATAGCCCGAATAGCCAAGCCCGGCGCCCTTGAAGACCCAGAGCTGCTTCGGTCCGCCCTCCGGCCACGACTTGAGCAGGCCGGTCTCCTTGCTCACGTCATCGCGGTTGGGCCCGCGCCACTGCGGCCAGTCAGCGGCGGAGAGCGCGGTGGTGGAAACGAGGAAGGCTGCGAAGGCGCCGGCGGCGAGCGTGCGAAGAGTTCTGGTTTTCATGTGCATTGGACTCGGGACGGTTGATTACCGTTTTCGATGGTTTGGCGAAAGATTTATTCTTCAAGACCGGCGGCGCAAATCTCTGGTTGCAGATTGTTTTCAGTCCGGCGCACATTTTCGCCATGCACCTCCGCCTGTTCGGTTTCATCGCCGCCCTGTGTTCATTTTGCTTCGCGACGTCGGCCGCCGCGCCCGCCGCGCGGCCGGCCCTCGGGATCAATCTCTCGGGGCCGGCGGATTGGAACACGGAACTGCCGTTCGTGGATGTCTTTCGCCTGTCCCGCGCCTGGATCAGCCAGCGTCAGGGCGAAGGCTGGGGCAGGGGGCCGAAGCTGGAGTTGGATGAACGCGGCTGGATCCAGCGGCTGGAGCCGGGCTGTTTTGCCGAGACGCCACTCTGCACCATCGACGGCGGCCATTACCCGGGCGGCGATTGGACGGTGCTCTGGTCGGGCGAAGGACGAATCGAGCTGTCCAAGGGCCGGGTGATTTCCAGCGCGTCCGGCAAGCTTGTCGCCACCATCGATTCGCAGGGCGGCGGCTTTTTCCTGCGTGTCCGCGAGACGAATCCGAAGAATCCCGTGCGCGACATCCGCGTGCTGATGCCCGGGTACGGCATCGCCGCGGTGGAGGCGAATCCCTGGAATCCAGGCTTCCTCGCGCGCTGGCGCGGCATGGCCTGCGTGCGGTTCATGGATTTCCAGGAGACGAACAACTCCCGGCAACGGCGCTGGGGGGAACGCCCGAGGCCGGACGACGCGACGTTCACGCGCAGCGGCATCCCGGTGGAACTGCTGTGCGATCTCGCGAACCGGCTTGAGACGGATCCGTGGTTCTGCCTGCCGCACGAGGCCGACGACGAATACATCCGCGAGTTCGCGCGCCTGGTGAAGTCAGGGCTCGATCCGAAACGAAAGGTGTACGTCGAATACTCCAACGAGGTGTGGAACGGCCAGTTTCGGCAGAACAATTACGCGGCCGAACAGGGCCGGAAACTTGGCCTGGCGGAGAAGGGCTGGGAGGCGGCGTGGCGCTTCACGGCCCGGCGTTCCGTGGAGATCTTCCGCATCTGGGAGGAGGTGTTCGGCGGGCGCGACCGGCTGGTCCGGGTTCTGCCGTCCCAGGCCGCGAACAGCTACATCAGCAAAGTCATCGCCGGATGGAAGGAGGCGGCGAGGGAAGCCGACGCGATTGCCATCGCGCCCTACATCTCGATGAACATTCCGCCGGAAGGAAAGCGGCTGGCGGCCGGCGAAGTGGCGAAATGGACGGTGGACCGCTTCCTTGATGAGGTGGAGACGAATGCCCTTCCCGAATGCATCCGGTGGATGAACGAAAACAAGAAGGTCGCCGATCAGCACGGGTTGAAGCTGCTCTGCTACGAGGCCGGGCAACATTTCGTCGGCGTGGCCGGCGCGGAGAACCACGCCGAACTCACCCGGCTGCTGCACGCCGTGAACGCGCACCCGCGGCTGGGCGGAATCTACCGGAAATATTACGCCGCATGGGAGGCGGCCGGCGGCGATTTGCTCTGCCACTTCAGCAGCGTGGGGCAGTGGAGCAAATGGGGCAGCTGGGGCCTCCTGCAATTCGCGGACGAAGATCCGAAACAGTCGCCCAAGTTCATCGCCTC
>JBDHQG010000449.1:0-4202 GCA_039806925.1 Limisphaerales bacterium | reverse complement strand
TCATGCCGGGGCCGTGATGGGCGCGGACGGATTTGGCTACGTGTTCGATCAGGGCCGCCATTTGAAGGTGCCGCAGATCGGGAACGTGATCATCCAGGACGACGTGGAGATCGGCGCGAACGCGGCCATCGACCGCGCGGCGCTGGGCTCCACGGTGATCGGCAAGGGCACGAAGATCGACAACCTCGTGCAGATCGGCCACAACGTTTTGCTCGGCGAACATTGCATCCTCTGCGGGCAGGTTGGCCTCGCCGGCAGCACCAAGGTGGGCAGCAACGTGACGATCGCCGGCCAGGCCGGGCTCGCGGGCCACATCAAGATCGGCGACAAGGCGACCATCGGCGCGCAATCCGGCGTGATGCATGACATCCCGGCCGGCCAGACGTGGCTGGGCGCCCCGGCGCAGCCCGACAAGCAGATGAAGCGCGTGCTGATCGCCCTGCAGCGCCTGCCGGAGCTGGTGCGCCGCGTCGGAGAATTGGAGAAGCAGCTCGCCGAAGCGCAGGGCAGAACGAGCTGAACGGGACGACGCAGCAGGGCGGGGGGCGCAGCTGGAGGGCGTATTGCTCAAACAGACGGACCGCGACCGGTCCCCCCGGTCGCAGCGGGTGGAGCGCACCAGCATCGTGGAAGTCTGCACGGATCGTCGCCCGGGCCACGCGCTGCGAGCCGGGACGGCTCGCGGTCCGAAGTTGTGGCGGCATTTGGGCAAGAGGTCCTCAAGATGTGCCCGCAGCGCAGGCTTCCCAGCCTGGCCCATTGTCCACTCCTGCCGGCCAACCGTCCGTTCAGCTGTAGAGTTCAGGGGGGACGTCACTGATCCGTTCTGTTGGGCGATCCGCCCGATGGCCGTGCGCACACTGAGAACGGCGTGGTTTGTCGCTACTGGGTGGAGACGCGGTAGAAGGTTCTTGGGGAGGACTTCTCGACCTCGAAGTATTGCGGGCCGTCGGCGCCCGGCTGGAGTGTCTGGCCCGTGGACGACCAGTAGGTGGTGGCGGCGAAACCTTCCCGGGATTCGAGCGCATAACTGCGCCCGGCCTCGGCGTGGAATTCGATCCGCACCGCCGCGCCGTTTGCCGTGATGCGAACGAGCACCGGCTCCGCGCAGTTCGAGCGGAAGAAATGGATCGGCTGATCGTCGCCTTCGCTGATGGTCACGTAGCCGCTCCCGTCGCGCAGGAAGGCGACGGCCTCGCCGTTATCCTCCGAAGGCGGGCCGATGACGGGGACGCCGCGGCCGGATCGGCTGAGCGCGGCATCAACGGGCTCGTTGTCGCAACGCGTCCAGATCATCGCGGCATCTTCCCGGCGCAGGATGATCTGCCGGCCATCGGCGGAGATGTCGCCGCCGGCGGCCTTCGCGAAGCTGACGGCCTGCACCAGGGTCAGGTTCAGCGTGGAGCCGGCGGCGGCGGCGTTCAGGTTCGCGCGATACACCTGCGCGAAACTGTTCTCCTTGGTGATCACGAAGACATCCGCCGTGAGCGGATCGACCAGCAACGTCTCCGCGTCGTGCTCGCCATCCGGGTAAACGAGCGTGAAGGTTTCAACGCCCGTAAAATCATCCGACCGCGGCGAGCCGGCCCAATTGAGGTTCACGGAAGGTTCCGGCACGCGAAGAATCTGCACGTCCCCGCGCACGTCGCCGGGATGCGCGTTCCCTCCGATGTCGCCGAAGTAAAGATACGAGACGCCCGCGACGGGGCCGGGGCCGGCCGCCATGTCCTCCACGTCGTCCAGGTTCACGTCGAAGTTGAAGTTGGCCAACGTCGCGCCATTGGTACTGACGGCATAGACGCGCTTGCGCGAGCCGTCGTTATGCGTCCAGAGCACGCCGGGATTGCGCGCGCTTGACGCAATCCCCGACGCCTCGGACAGGGCGTTGATGGATGTTTCGCCCCACACGACGCCCGGCCGGAAGGTTTCGCACGGTTCGCACGCCGCCCGGGTTTCGTTCGCGAAGAACAGCAGTCCTGACACTGTCAACGCCACGAGCGCGAGCCTGGCTGTGCGTGCGGCAGCGCCTGGGAAGAAGTGACCGGGGCGACGCGAAAGGACGGCGGGCTGGCGGAACCGGGATGCGACTTCTGATGGCATGTCTCGCTTGAGCCACATCCGTGCCAGCGCTCTGGACGGGGACAAACTGGGGACAATCCGCGGGAATCAGCCGCTGGCCCGGCCTGATCTCGCCGGCAAGCTGGAACATTTTATTCCTCGCATGGCCAGAGCGATTCCAGTTTTAACGTGGCGCAGGCTTCAACTCGTGCTGGCGGCTCTTCCATTCAGCGATTGTTCAGCCGCACGGTGAGCGATTCATAGCCCATCACGCGCTGATACGTGACTTCGTTCTCGACGCGTTCCTGGGCCTTCAAGACGGTGATGCCGCCGACGAGCTCGGTGCATTTCTCCAGCAGCGTGCGCAGGATCAATCGCGCGTGGGCGGCGCCGAGGCAGAGGTGCGCGCCAAAACCGAAGGCGAGATGCGGGTTCGGTTTGCGGTCGAGGCGAATCTCTTCCGGCGCGTCGAACACGGTCTCGTCCTGGTTCGCCGAGGCCCAGCAGAGCGACACGCGGCCTTTCTCCTTCACCGGAACGCCATGAACGGTGGTGTCCACCGGGCATACGCGGCCGATGTGGGTCAGCGGCGTGATGACACGGAAAAATTCCTCGCCCGCGTGAACGATGCGCGCGGGATCTTCGCGAAGGAATTCGAGCGCGGCCGGATTCTTCCCGAGATACGCCAGCGCCGAGGAAATGGTGTGAATCACCGTATCCCGTCCGCCGGCGAACGTGAGATTCCCAAAGCCCATCATCTCCTCGCGCGTGAGCGGACGTCCGCGGAACGTGGCCTTCGTCAGCGCGCTGAAGAAGTCGTCGCCCGGATTGGCCTGCGCGTGATCGAGCCGCTGGTGGAGATACGCCTCCAGCGCGCCGCCCTTCGAGCCGCCGTCGCGGAAGACATGCGTGCCCCAGCTGATCCAGGTGACGGCTTCGGATTCCGGAACGTTGAGCAGGTAGGCGAGGGCGCGTGATTGAATCGGGAGCGCGAACTCGCGGACAATCTCGATGCTCTCGCGTTTCAGCGCGTCGCGAAGCATGCCCTCGATCAACGTTTCCATCTGCGCGATCACGCCGAGGTCCTTGGCGCGCGCGAAGAACGGTTCGACGATCTTCCGGTAATCGGTGTGGTCGGGCGGATCGGTTTCCACCGGCAACTGGCGCATGGTCCGCACGTTTTCCTCGGAGGGAATGGGCACGCGGAACGGCGCGTTCGAGCTGTACGTCTTCCAGTCCTTCGCCGCCTTGCGCACGTCTTCATGGCGCAAAATCATCGGGACGTTCTCGCCCTGGAATTCGCACTGCATCACGCCGTCCGAGCGGCGCTTCTCGCGGAAAGGATCAGAGATGTGTTCCATACTGAATCAGAGTGTTATGTCGGGTCGGTCAGAATCTGTTTTGTGCGCGCGGCTCTACCGGTTCAACCAGCTCACCATCGTGCGCGTGACCAGCTCGGCGGCGTCCTGCTGCACCCAATGGTCGGCATCGGGCACGGTCACGAGGGTCAAATCTTTCTCCACATATTGCCAGTTGCCGTTGAGCGCGGCGTGGCCGAGCGCCTTGTCTTTCAGGCCGTGAAACATCAGCACCGGGCATTTCACCGGCACGACGGGCGAGGCGTCCTCGGTGTAAGGCTCGCGCGGGTAGTTGCGCTTGTAGTAGTTCAGCATCGCCTCGAAGTCCGAGCGCCGAAACGCCTCCACGTAACGCGGCTTCGCGGCGGCATCCTTGATCCAGAACGTCAACGCTTCTGCAGTGAGATTCGTATGCGCGCCCTCCTGCTGGAAACGCCGGGCGTAGGCGGAGTTCTTCCGTTGCTCCGGATTGTTCACCAGCTCGCGATTCAATCCTCGCGGATGCGGCAGGTTCAGGATGACCAACTTCTCCGTCATCTCCGGTCGCGTCATCGCGAAGCTCCAGGCCACCGCGCCGCCCCAGTCGTGCCCGACGATGATCGCCTTCTCGCGTCCGCGCGCGCGAATCACGGCGGCGACATCGGACACGAGAAGTTTCATGTCGTAATTCTCCACGCCTTTCGGACGGTCGCTGAGGTTGTAACCGCGCTGGTCGATGGCGACGACCTCATGCGTCTTTGTGAGCGCTTCCATCTGCGCGCGCCAGGTCAGCCAGCAATCGGGGAA
>JBDHQG010000448.1:0-4209 GCA_039806925.1 Limisphaerales bacterium | reverse complement strand
GGCCCGCATCGAGCGCGCGATGTGCAAACGGGTTTGGGGCGGGGCGGCGCGTTCGAGTTCGGCGCGAGGGCGCGCCGAACCACAGCCGGGGCGGCTGTGCTCCCCCTCGTTCAACTGCATCGTTGGCTGAGAGCCTGTCTGAGAATTCAACCCTTGCGGCGGCAGAGTCTCGGCGGAGTGCGCCCGTCTCCGGGCGCAGAAACGTCCGAAGGTCCGCCGGCATGCAACGATTTCGGGATCGTGGACTTTTCCCAACCGTCTGCGCCCGGGGACGGGCGCACTCCGTCACCTCATTTTCAAACACGCTCTGAGGTGCGCCGTCGCATCGGGCAGGAGTTGACTCCGGTCAAGGGTGACGGCGTTGAGGAAGCTACTGTTGGCGCATGACACCAGCAGACGCGCGCACCGATGAAGGCGTGGAAGAATCGAAGCGGCATTTAACGCGGTGGCCAGCACGGCATCCCGGACCATTGCGGGTGTTAAGCGCAAGCCTGCTCGTAGTCGCGGTCTCGCTGCTGAGATTCCATGCACCGTCAGCCTGGGGCGCCAGTCCGGGTGACTCGGCATTGGTGCCGTTTGATGAGGAGTCGGACAGCTATTCCAAGACGAAAGACGCCAGTCCCATCGCGAGGTTGCAGGAGCGCATCGACCGGGGTGACTTGAAGCTCCGGCACGACGATCAATACGGCTACCTGCCGGCCCTGCTGGAGGCGCTGAAGGTTTCCACGAACTCACAGCTGCTGGTTTTCTCCAAGACCTCCCTGCAACGCGAACGCATCTCGCCGAAGACACCGCGCGCGCTTTACTTCAACGACGGAGTCTATCTTGGTTTCATTCCGGGCGCTTCATACATCGAGGTTACCGGCATGGATCCCCGGTTGGGCGGTGTCTTCTATTCCATTGACCAGGGCAAGGTCGAGAGGCCGAAGTTTATCCGCACGGATCAATGTCTCGAATGCCACACCTCGACCAAGACCCTGGGCGTGCCCGGGCCGCTCGTTCGCTCGTTTGCCACGGATGCCGACGGCGTGGTGGACATGGCCACCGGCACATCACTGGTCAACCACCGCACGCCGCTGAGCGAACGTTGGGGCGGCTGGTATGTGACCGGAACCCACGGCGCGCAATCACACCGCGGCAATCTCACCAGCCGGGAAGCCTTCGCGCGGCACGAGAAGGACATGAATTATCTCGCCAACCAGACTGACCTGAAACAGTTCTTCGACGTCGCCCCTTATCCGGTCGCCACCAGCGACATCGTTGCGCTCATGACGCTGGAACATCAGGCGCACATGCAAAATTTTCTGACCCGCCTCAACCAGGATGCCACCGCGGCCCTTCAGCGGTTCGGCCACCTCGATCACCTCAAGAGCGTCATCGATGGGTTTCTGAAATATCTGCTGTTTACCGAGGAGGCCCCGCTCTCCGCGCCCGTCAAGGGATCGCCCGCCTTCGTCCGGCAATTCGAGGCACAAGGCCCCAAAGACAAACAGGGACGTTCGTTGCGGCAATTCGATTTGGAGACGCGGCTGTTCAAATATCCGTGCAGCTTCTTGATCCATTCGGACGCCTTTGACGCGCTGCCCCGGCAACTCAAGGAGACGCTTTACCAACGCCTCTGGGACATTCTCAACGGGAAGGACACGAATCCGGCATTTGCGCGAATCCCGGCTGAGACCAAGAAGGCCATCATCGAGATCCTCCTCGAAACCAAGCAAGAACTTCCCGCTTACTGGAAAGCACGGAAGCGCTGAAACGCGATCGTTCAGCGAGACCGCAGGTAAACGTCGAGCGCGACAAAACTGACATCCCCGTCAGCCGCGCCGTTCCAACCTTCCCAGAACCGGGTGAGCGGGGTTTTCTCGACGTGCTGTTTTTGCTTCACGTCACCCTCGCTGGTCGCGCCCCTGGGCTGCCACTCCTTGCCGAGCGCGGCGCGGGTGTCTTCAAGGAATTTTGCCGCCGCGAGTTTGTCGCCATTTTTCCATGCGAGATAGCCGCGCAGGAAGAAGCCACCGACGGCCTTCGGATTCGTGCGACAGGCGGCGGCGAGGCGTTCGTCCGCCAGCTTCACGTCGCCGCGCAGCAGCGCCACTTCGCCGAGCGCGAGCAACGCGCCGGTTTCCTCGGGGTTGATGGCGTGGGCGCGGAGCAATGATTCCTCGGCGGCGGACAAATCAGCCGGCGATTTTGCGGAGAGCGCGCGCAAGATGCCCCATTGGGCGAAAGCCCGCTGGCCCTGGGGATTGATGCGTTTCAATTCGGCCAGCGTCGCCAGCGCGTCCTCGGTGCCGCCGGTGCCGGCCAGACAGGTGGCAAGATAATAGAGCGAATCCTCATGCGCCGGGTCGAGCACGAGGGCCTCGCGGAACAGGCCGATGGCCTTGGCGTTGTCTTTCTCCACCTTCATCGCGTTCATCGCCGCGCGCTGCTTGTTCCAGAAGTCGAGGAGGCGCTGCTTGTCGGTCGGGGCGCGGCTCGCCTGAGCCGCAGCAGGGTGGATGGGTGGCCGGGCGCTCGAATTTTCCAGAGTCCTCGCACTGGAACTGGCGGGCATGCTGCGGCTCTGGAGAGCCGCGCTCCGGCGCTTAAGCGAAGCCTCGCCTTCCGTGAATTCGTAAACGGCGTCCACGTCGAGATTCTCGAAGAGATTCGTTTCACCCGCGTGCCAGCGGACTTCGACACGCTCCACCTTCGTGGCCGCGCCGAGGCCGAAGTGCAGCGTGCGGCTGCTTTGCGACAGGTAGCTCACGCTCGACACGCTCCGGCGCAACGCCACGCCACCGGCCAGATGCGCGATGGCGGTGGAACCCTCGCCAAAACCCGTCGCGTCACCGCGATGGCTCCGACTGCGCAGGCGAACTTTCAGCCAATGGCCCGTTTGCATCTCATTGCGGAACAGCCGCACGCCTTCGCCGAGATCGGCGATGGCGAGATCCATGTCGCCGTCGTTGTCAAAGTCAGCCACGGCCAGGCCGCGGCTGTTGTGTTTCTCGCTCAGGCCGGGGTGCAATGGCGCGACGTTGTGGAAGAACTCGCCGCGCCGGTTCCAAAGGAGAAATGCTTCCTGCGGCTTGAGTTTCCTGGGGGAGGTTTCGTCGTCCTCCAGTGTGTTGCCGTTGGCCACGGCGAGATCGAGCCAGCCGTCGCCGTCGAAATCGACGAACTCGGTTCCCCAGCCCACGTAGGGCAGCGCGATCTGACCAAGGCCCCGCATGTCCGCGATGTCCATGAAACGGAGGGGATATTTGTTCGTGGGAGCGGAGGTTCCCCCGGCGGGCGGGCGCAAGTTGAAATCCGCCCAGGTGTTGTCGTAAAGCGCATTCTCCTGCGCGACCCAGTGCGTGATGTGCATGTCGTCGTCGCCATCGCGATCATAGTCGCCGACCGCCAGTCCCATCGCGCTGCGATAATCCGCCACCAGCGCCGGATGGCTGATGTCCTCGAACCTGCCGCCGGCATTGCGGTAAAAAACGTTGTCCGAAATGTCATTCGCCACGTACAGGTCCAGCCAGCCGTCGAGGTCGAAGTCATGCCACAACGCACCGAGGCTGCGGCCTTGCGGGTTCTGCACGCCCAGTTGCGCGGCCACGTCGGCAAACGTGCCGTCGCGGTTGTTATGGAAGAGCAGATTCGTCCCCGGAGTGAAGGACGCCGGATTCAGCGTGAACGGCACCTTGGCCCCGATCTGCAGCGACGAAGTATTCCGATCCGCATCGCTCACGACATAGTGAATGTAGCCGCACACGTAGAGATCCGGCGCGCGGTCATTGTCATAATCACCCCACGACACGCCGGTCCAGAAACCCGCCGGTTCCGGGAACCGCGTGTCGCGCACGAAGCGCCGCCCCCTGCCCGCCGCCGGCTCATTGCGAAAGAGGCGCAGCGTATTGTAACCGCTGATCACCAGGTCGAGGAAACCGTCGCCGTCGCAGTCGCCCCACGCCGCGCCCGTGCCACGAAGGCGCGTCTCAGGGAAACCGGCGAAGGGACGGAATGTGCCGTCACCCATGTTCTCGTAGAGCGCGCACGGCAATAGCTGGCTTTCCGGCAAACCCATCGTGCCGCCCACGCTGACGAGAAACAGGTCGTCGTCGCCGTCGTTGTCGAAATCGCCCCACGCCAGGCCGGGGCCGATGTCCTCGGGCATCTCCGAACTGCGCTCGCCGGCGAAGTTGCGGAAGGAGCCAAGGCCGGCGGCGCGCGTCA
>JBDHQG010000447.1:0-4239 GCA_039806925.1 Limisphaerales bacterium | reverse complement strand
CTACGATGCCGGTCATTCGCAGCATCACATGCCTTCGTCGCCGTCCAACCCGCGCCCGCCTGAAAACCGCCCGCCGGTTCACATCCCCGACCATGTGTTGCTGCGGCGCATCGGCAAGGGATCCTACGGCGAAGTGTGGCTGGCGCGCGGGCTGACCGGTGTTTATCGCGCGGTAAAGATTGTCTGGCGGGGACCGGATGAACAGGGTCGCTCCCATGATCGCGAGTTCGACGGCATCCAACGCTACGAACAAATCTCCCGGCGACACGAAGGGTTGGTGGACGTGCTCCATGTGGGGCGGGCGCCGGCCGGGGATTATTTCTATTACGTCATGGAGCTGGCGGACGATCTGGCGACAAACAGCCCGCCGGGCCCCAACAGCCCCCCCGATTCTTATCATCAGAAGACGCTGCGCGATTTCCAGAAGAAGGCCGGTCGTCTTCCGCTCCAGCTGGTGATGGAGATTGCCGCCCGCCTCGCCGCCGCGCTGTCGCAACTGCACTGTGCCGGCCTGGTTCACCGGGACATCAAACCTTCCAACGTCATTTTCGTCCACGACCAGCCGAAGCTGGCGGACATCGGGCTGGTCGCCGGGATGTCGGAGCAGTGCTCCTTTGTCGGCACCGAGGGTTTCATCGCGCCCGAGGGCCCGGGAACCGTCGAGGCGGACATCTACAGTTTCGGCAAGCTGCTCTATGAAATGGCCACCGGCCTGGATCGTTTGGAGTTCCCCAGACTTCCTGGCGCGGCCACCGCACCGGAGGAGGTCGAAGAGTTTGCCGAGCTGAACGAGATTTTGCTCCGCGCGTGCGAGAAGGAGCCCGCCCGCCGTTACGGTTCCGCCGAGGAGTTGCGCCGCGAGCTGCTGCTCCTTCAGGGCGGGAGATCGGTCCGGAAGCTTCGCCTGATGGAGCGTCGCGCCGCCCTGGCGCGAAAGGTGAGCCTCATCGCCGCCGCAGCGGCGCTGGTCGCCATCGTCACCTACTTTGGATCGTTCCGGCAGTTCCAGCGCGCGCAAGAGGCGGAGCGAAGGGCCGGGGCCATGGTCGAGGCGTTGCAGCTTCAACGCGCCGAGGAACATTTTCGCATGGATGATTCGAGCACCGCGCTGGCGATCCTTGCCCATCTGGTGCGAGAAGACCCGCACAATCACCATGCCGTGGAGCGCCTGCTGGACGCCTTGACGTGGCGCAACTTCGCGCTGCCGCGAACCGAGCCGATGGCCACCGCCGGACGCCCGCGCATGGCCCTGTTCAACAAGAACGACACGGAGATAGTGTCCGGGACTTGGGACGGGAACATCGAGCTTTGGGATGTCGCGACCGGGCGTTTGAAGAAACGAAACAAACTCGTGGACGGTCGCATCTACTGGCTGGACCTCAGCCCGGACAGCAAGCTCGCCGCCATTGCCGGCCAGAGCTATGCCACCATCGTGGACATGGCAACGTTGCAGCCGACGATTCCCTTCGTGCAACACTCGAGCAACCGCGTGGTGGCGGTGCAATTCAGCCCCAACCAGCGTTGGTTTCTCACGGCCGGACACGAAACCACCGCGCGATTGTGGGATGTGGAAACCGGGCGTCAAATCGGACATAGCTGGGAGCACGAATCCTCCGTCCGCACCGCCGCATTCTCGCCTGATGGAACCTGGGCCGCCACCGGGACACGAAAGGGAAAAGTGCGCCTCTGGGAAGTGGCGACCGGCAGGACGATCTCCCCTGTCCTCCTCCACACCGCCATTGTTTGGAAGGTCACCTTCAGCCCGGATGGCAGGCTGTTCGCGACCGCAAGCGATGATCATGAAGCCAGGATCTGGAATGCGCGGACCGGAGCCTTGCACGCGGTTCTGCGCCACAAGAACTGCGTGGTGGACGTCAACTTCAGCCCGGACGGCACAAAAATCGTCACAGCCTCTGAAGATCTCACCGCGATGATTTGGGACGTGGCGACGGGCGCGCGAATCGGGAACCCGCTGCGTCATCGCAACTGGGTTCGCCAGGCGGCCTTCTCGCCCGACGGCCAGCGGGTCGTCACGGCGTCCGAAGACAACACGACCCGGATTTGGGATGCGGAGACGACGGAACCTCTGGTCGAGCCCATGCGACATTCCAGTGAAGTCCTCCAAGCGTCGTTCAACCACAGCGGGAATTCGATCGTCACCACGGTGTCATCCGCGTCCACGGGCGAGGAACTGTGGCTGTGGGACACGGCAACACACGGAGCCCGTGGCCTGCCCCTCCTCCAGAAGGATCGAGCGACCGACGCCCGGTTCAGCCTGGACGGCAGCAAGCTCGCCGTGGCGTGTACCAGCGGCGTGGTGCGGATCTGGCCCCGGGCGGCATTTGCCGGCCCGCCGGAGATTCTCCGACAAGATCAGCCCGCGCGCGGCCTGGCTTTCAGCATGGATGGCCGGAACCTCGCGGTCATGCATGACACCGAAGTGACCGTCTGGGATCTCACCACGAAACAACGCATCGGCGCGCCGCCACGCCATGAAGAAACCATCAGCTCGGTTGAATTCGACAAATCTGGAACACGGGTGTTGACCGCGTCCAGCGATGGCACCGCCGTGCTCTGGGACGCGCAAACCGGAGAACGCCTGGTGCAGTATGCAGGCCAAATTGAACCACGCGGCAAGCGTGCTCAAGACATCCTCCATGCGTCCTTCAGCCCGGACGATTCCATGATCGTTACTGCGTCCCGAAACGAACGGGCCACCGTCTGGCGGACGGCGACCGGCGAAAAAGTGGCCGATCTCGCCCATGAACACTGGGTGACCTACGCGGAATTCAGCCCCGACGGACGCTCGGTCCTCACTTCATCGATCGATCGATCGGCGATGATTTGGGACATCGAAACCGGACGCCAGCTGACGCCACCGTTGACCCATGACAGCGATATTCGGACCGCGCACTTCAGCGGCGACGGGAAAAAGGTGGTGACCACCTCCATGGACTGGACGGCACGCATTTGGGACGCAGAAACGGGGCGTCCGATGTCGGAGCTGCTGCGGCACGAAGGGCCCGCCAAAGTCGCGTGCTTCAGCCCGACCAGCCATTACCTGATCACCGGCGCGGATGATGGCGTGGTTCGCCTGCGGGACGCCTCCACTGGCGTGCCCGTGAATGACGGGTTCCGGCATTCGAGCCCGATCGAATCGGTTTCCTTTTCCCCGGATGGCGAGCTTGTGCTTGTCGTGCCGCGCGACGGGGACGTAACGATTTATGAATTGAACATGCCCGTCTTTCCCGCCCCGCGCTGGCTGCCCGAACTGGCGGAGGCGGTGGTCGGTCAGCGGCTTGGCGAGGACGGCACGCTCCAGCCGACTTCGCCGCGACGGTTTTTCGAGTTGCGCCAGCAGATGACCCAGCGAAACCAGCGCGGATTCTACGCACGGTGGGCGGCCTGGTTCCTTCAAGACTCGACAGGGCGCACGATCTCGCCTCGCTCGAAAATCCCGGCAACCGAGTTGAATCAACGCCAGATCGCAATGGGCACCGTGGAGGACTTGCGAAAATCACTGCATCTCTCGCCCACCAACGCGCTGACCCACGCCTTGCTGGCCAGGCATTACGCCGCGGACGATGCGGCGCCTTCATCCCGCCGTCTGGACATGGCCAGCTGGCACATCTCCCATGCGCTGAGCCTTGACCCGTCCAATCACGAGATCAAGGCGATACAACAGGAGGTTGAATCTAAACGGCTGCGCCAGGGAGAAGTCCATCTCCAGGAAACGGCTCTGCCCGTCCGCAAAAACTCCTCATCCAGAGGGGAATAAAATAAATAAAAAATATTTTGTTAGATCCGGGCCGATCCGCCGCAATGAATCGTGTAGGACCAGATACTATGCATACCGTCCAAGACCAGACCGATTCATTCCTGCCAACGCGCAGCAGCCTGCTCGCCCGGCTGCGGCAGTGGAACGACAAGACCAGTTGGGACGATTTTTTCGACAACTATAACCGGTCCATCTTCAGCCTCGGCCTCCGACGCGGCCTGACACGGGCGGAAGCGGAGGAGGTGGGCGTTGTGGCTGACCGCGCCGACCGGGCGGAGGCGGTCGGCCAGCGCCGCGAGGGGAACCTGCAGCGGCGGGTTGTCGCCCACCTGCACGGCGTTGCGCCCGCAGAGGGTGACGGTGCGGCTGGCGGCGGCGTGGTCGAGGAAGGGATAGCTGCGCGCTCCGTCGCCGCAGGCCGGGCAGTCGGCCTGCCGCGCGGCGGGGAGCCGGTCGACCGT
>JBDHQG010000015.1:0-18073 GCA_039806925.1 Limisphaerales bacterium | reverse complement strand
CTCGCGTTTGAAGGCTTCGTCGTACCGCCTGTATTTGGCTTTTGCTTTGTCGTTCATGTGCTTGCTTTCCAGCTCACACACTCACCCAACTCCTGTCCACCAAATCGGGGCAAGGCCACTCAGAAAAACACACCGAGCGAAGCGCATCAGTCCACTGGATTGGTTGGCGGGCAAGCTGGAGAGATCGCCCGTGGCACCTATAGTTCACAGCAAATGAGGTGTCTGCTACGTTTTGCTGTCTGCACGACGGAACCTTTTAGGAGACCGATCCGCCAAATCGGCTGCACGTCGCGCCGGGGCGCGAATAAGCTCCGCAGCGTCGGATGTCAGGAGGGCCAAGTCGCTGGTAAGGAGGGCCGGGCCGTGGTTTAACACGGTCGTGGAGCGTGCCACCGGGAACGCGAAGTTCGCAAGTCGCGTCAGGAGACGCTCCTGAACCTCCAATTACGATTCCACTGCGGCCGCGAGGAGCAGCGCGCCGACCGGGACGGCGTCCTCGCCCAGCGCGGCAAGTTGAATGGGCGGGCCGCCGTGGAACACTTCCATCACGAGCGGCGGCAGCTTCGCCGCGACGGCGGCGCGCAGCGGTTCGCCGATGAGCGACAGCCCGCCGCCCAGCACGATCACTTCCGGGTGGAACAAATGCGTGACGTGGGACAACGCGAATGCGAGATCGTCCGCGACGTCCTGAACAATTAGCTGCGCCGTCGCATCGCCCGCTGCCAGCGCTTGAGGCAGTAACTTTGCCTCGCCGCCGGGCGTCGTGGGCAGATGTTCGCACAGCCAGCTTTTCACGCCGGCGGCTTTCAGCGCGCGAATCCGTTTGTCCACCGCCCAGCCGGAGCAGCGCTCCTCCACGGTCACACCGGATTTGTCGAGCCGCACATGACCGAACTCCGCCTCGCCCGGCGTCTGGCCGTGATAAATCTTCCCGTCCGCCACCAGTCCGCCGCCCACGCCGCTGCCGAGATTGAAATAGAAGACAGGATTCCGTCCCGCGCCCGCGCCACGCACCGCTTCCGCGAAGGTCGCGGCGTTCGAGTCGTTCTCCACGATCACCGGCACGCCGGCCATTTCGCGAATCCATTCCGCCAGGTGAAATCCCGACCAGCCCTCCACCTGATGCGAGCGCGCGATGCAGCCGCTCCGCCAGTCCACCGGACCGCCGAAACCCACACCGATCGCCGCCGGCTGCCATTCCTTCAGCAACGCCGGCAGCGCGGACGCGATCTGCCGGCGGATGCCCTCCGCGCCGCTGCCGGGCGCCACGGAGAATCGTTCCCGCGCGAGAATGTTCGCCGATTCGTCGCCCGCGACGATCTGCAGCTTCGTTCCGCCAATCTCGATGCCAAGAACCTTGCTCATGCGTGTGCGACCATGAAACACCGGCCGCGCCCGCAAATTCAAATTTCAAATTCCCGTCCCGCACGGTTGAATGCCGCCCTCGTGACCGCCGCCCGTCCGCCAGCCAAACGCAGCCGCCCGCGCAACCTGCTCGGGGTGCTCGCGTTTCTGAAGCGGCATCCCGGCGGCGTGGCGCTCTGCATCGGCCTGCTCCTCGTCAACATCGCCATCGAGATGACGCTGCCGCAGGTGCTCGGCAACACCATCACCGGCCTGCGCAATCATCTCGCGTCCGGAAATGAATTCTCCCTCTGGCCGTTTGCCCTGCTGTACCTCGGGCTCATCAGCGTGCGCGCCGCGGTCGGGTTCATCCTCGGCCCGATCCGCAACCGCACGATCCAAAGCACGCTCTCGGATCTCCGGTCCGCCGTTTACAACGCGCTCCAGCGCCTCGCCTTCACCTATCACGACCGCGCGAACTCCGGCGAGCTCATCTCCCGCGCCACCACGGACGTCTGGCGTCTCCAGGATTTCCTCTTCGCCTGCCTGCTGCTCAGCGTGGACATCGCGGTGTCGCTCGTCGCCACCACCACCTTGATCTTCCTCATCAGCCCGGCGCTCGGGTTCGTCGCGCTCGGCACCATGCTGCCCACCATCGCGTTGATCGCCTTCTTCGCGAGCAAGCTCCAGCCGCAGTGGCGTCACGTCCACGATCAACACGGCGCGATGACCACGGTGATCCAGGAAAACATCGCCGGCGTGCGCGTGGTGAAGGCCTTCGCCCGCGAGCAGTCCGAGATCAGCAAGTTCCGCGGCAAGAAGGAGACGTACATGAACACGCTCCTCAACACCGTGAACTACTGGGCCTCCCGCGTGCCGCGCGCGCAGTTCCTCTACGGCCTCAGCACGCCGCTGGCGCTGTGGATCGGCGGGCGCGAAGTCATTCAAGGCAACATGCCGCTCGGCGATCTCGCGAAGGTGGTCTTTTACCTCATGGCCATCGGGCATCGCGTCGGCATGGTGGGGCAGTTCACCAACATCCTGCAGAACGCCAGCGCCAGCGCCGAGCGCGTGCTGGAGATTCTCGACGAGCCGACGGTTCTCCCGAACGGCGCGCGCCCGTTGCCGCCCGGCCGTGGCGAGGTGACGTTCGACAACGTGAGCTTCCAATACGCGCGCGAGAAAGTCCTGAAGACCGGCGGCAAGGCCAAGGCGGACGACAAGACGGAGCCAGGCACGCCGCGGCCCGTCCTGCACAACGTTTCGTTCACCGCGCATCCCGGGCAAACCATCGCCGTCATCGGCCCGACGGGCGCCGGCAAGACCACGCTCGTGAACCTGGTGCCGCGCTTCTACGACCCGACCGAGGGACGCGTGCTCATCGACGGCGTGGACGTGCGCGAGCTGGACATTCCGCAGCTGCGCCGGTCCGTCGGCGTGATTTTCCAGGAGACGTTTCTCTTCAGCGCCTCCGTGGCGGAGAACATCGCCTACGGCCGTCCGCAGGCGACTCGCGCGGAGATCGAGGAATGCGCGCGCGCCGCCCAGGCGCATGAGTTCATCAGCGAGCTCGCCGAGGGCTACGACACCATCATCGGCGAACGCGGCATCTCGCTCAGCGGCGGCCAGCGCCAGCGCATCGCGATTGCGCGCGCGTTTCTCATGGACCCGCGCGTGTTGATTCTCGATGACGCCACGGCGAGCGTGGATTCCAGGACGGAACGGTTGATTCAAGAGGCGATGAAGAAGCTCTGCGAGGGGCGCACGACGTTTGTGATCGCGCAACGTCTCTCCACCTTGCAGCACGCGGATCAGATTCTCGTGCTGCAAGCCGGGCGCATCGTCGCCTCGGGAAAGCACGAGCAGCTGGCGCGCGAAAGCGAGCTGTACCGCCAGCTGTTCAACCAGGCCGCCGCGCGGTAGTCGGCCTATGAGTAGGACAGGCATCCTGCCTGTCCCAAATCAACTGGGAGGTGCCATGTGTTCATATCGAAGAGATCGATTTCACCGAACAATGCGTCCGTTTGTGTAGATACGGGACAGGCTGGAAGCCTGTCCTACCGGCGCGCCAGACCTAGATCCCGATTTCCCACTACATCTTTCCAGCATAACCACACCTCACGGTCGGCGCGGCGTGACGATCCGGTAGAAGCGCGATCCTCCGACGGGCTCGGCGTTGGTGTCCGTCACGGTCATCAACCGGTTCGTCCGCGTCGCCAGCACATCGAGGACGCGCTGCCAGCCATCGCCCCAATCGCCGTTCTGCCGCTCCACCGTGTAGGTTCGATTGGACGTCGCCATGAACGTCAGGGTGGCCCCGCTCGACGACGCGCTGGCGTCAAGGATCGCCAGGCGGCTGAGCGCGTTGGTCGGATGCGTTCCCGCGAGATATTCGTCGCGATCCGAAAGCCCATCGCCATCGACGTCCGCCGATCCGTTCTGCGCGAGATTCGTCGGGTACCCGAGCGCCTTCTCCCACGCATCCGGCAGGCCATCCTGATCCGCGTCCGTCAGCAGTTTGACCGTGAACGAGCGCCGCGTTCCCGAAGCGCTCGCCGGATTCCGCACCGTCACCCGCCACGAGCCCGCGTGCTCCGCCTGAACATCCGGTAACGTGAGGAAACTCTCGCCGCCCGTAATCACATTGCTGGCGAAGGTCGTTGAACCCTTCTGCCACTGCACGCTGAACGGCCCCGGATTGCCAGTGAAGCCGACGCTCAAGGTCAAGCTCCCGCCCGGCACGACGGACTGGCTCAGCGGCGGGAAAATGATCGTTGGCCTGACGAGCACGACCAGGCGCGCCGGCGCGCTGGTCACCGCGCCGAAAAGATTGGAAGCGACGAACGAATACCCGCCCTCGTGATCGAGTCGCAGCTTGCCGAGCTTCAACGTCGCGCCGGTTTCGCCCGGCAAGGGAACGCCGTCCAGGTGCCATTGAAACCGGACCGGCTTCGGGCCCTCGACCTTCGCCTCGAAACGCGCGGCGGAACCGGCTCGCACGGACTGATCCGGCAGCCCGCTCACGACGCGCAACGGCTGCACGCTCACCGTCGCGACCTGGCTCGTGGCGCAACCGAGGGTGTTTGAAACCGTCAGCCGGTACTCTCCCGCGTCGTTCAACCCGACGCGTTCCACCGTCAGCGAAAGGTTCGTGGCTCCCGCGATCAAGGTCTCGTCGCGGAGCCATTGCAACGCGCGCGGATGCTGGCCGAACGCCGCCGCCTCCAGCACCAGCCGGTTGCTCAATACCACGGACTGCGAGAGCGGTTGCCGCGTCAACAGCGGCGGCCCGACCGCGATCAACGGATGCTCCAGGGCGCGCGCGATGTTCAGCCGCCCCTGCGAAACCACCTTCCCCGCCAGCGCCGGCAACCGGTCCACGGAGTCCATCAAGGCGCGGCGCACTTCAACCGGAGTTGCCGCCGGATGGACGGAGAGAAGCAACGCGGCGGCTCCGGACACATGCGGTGTCGCGGCGGACGTGCCGAAGAACGCCGTGTCGTAGTCGCCGGCGCCCGGCCCGAAAGTGGAGGCGATGTTCAGGCCGGGAGCCGCGAGATCCACGCTGGTGCGGCCGTGGTGCGATTTTCCGTTGTACGGAAAACTCGCGAGCCCGCCCGCTTCGTCCGTGGCGGCGACGGCGATCAGGCCGTCCAGCGCATGGCTGGAGGGATAGAAGGGAGTGACGTCGTTGTTTCGTCCGCGATTTCCCGCCGCCGCGCAGACCACGATCCCGTGTTGGATCAACGCGTCAATGGCGTCCTTTTCAGCGCGCGAGAAGGGAATGCCGCCGTAGCTCATGTTCACCACGCGAATGTTCACGCCGCGCCGCCGCATCATCAGCACGTAATCGAGGGCCGCGAGCTCGTCCGCCAGCGAGATGGCGTTCGACGCGCGGATCACCCGCACGGCCATCAGCTGCACGGCGTGATTCAGTCCCGCGATTCCAACGCCGTTCCGGGAACGGGCGCCGATGATTCCCGCGACCAACGACCCGTGGTAATAGCCGTTCGCGCCCTCGTCGAATGGATCGCCATCGTTTCCCCGCGCGTCGTCCGCCACATCCATTCCGAAAACGTCATCGACCTTCCCATTGCCGTCATCGTCGATCCCGTTTCCGGGAACCTCGCCCGGATTGCGCCACAAGTTTCCAACCAAGTCCTCGTGATGGTAGTTGATGCCGGTGTCGATGACTGCCACCACGATGCCGGCGTTGCCCGTGGTGATCTGCCAGGCGGCCGGCGCGGCGATGTTGGTGAGCGCCCATTGGACCGGCTGCAACGGATCGCCCGGTTGCCGCGGCGTGGCAGAGGCCGCGGAGAATCGCGCCGGAAATTCCGGCAACGCGGTGACGACGTAGTTTGGTTCGACTGCCAGCACGGCGGGATCACGGCGAAGCTGCTCAAGCTGCGCGCGCGTTTCGCCGGCATTCAGCCGAACGCCCTCCCAGCCCAGGTGCCGGAACGTTCGTCGCCCGACCGGCCGCGCATCGCCCGACGCCGCTTCAATGCGCGGTTCCGCGCCATCGCGAAACTTGACGAGAAATTCTCCCTCGACAGATTGCGCGGCTTCCACGGGCGCCACGCCGCCGAAGCCGGACATGACAATGAGCAGCATCCACATCGCGGGAAACGCCCGCGCGAGGAGGCGTGGCTGGAGTCGATGGAGAGGTGCGGAACACATCGTCGTACTGGCGTGCATGGAGTCAAATCCCCCCTCAACTGACAAGGCGATTCAGGCCGGAGTGATGCCGCAGGACAGTGCTTCCAGCCTGTCCCGGAGTCCGGTGATGGCAGGGCGCGTTGCTCCGGCTCAGCGATTGCGCACGAACATTTTTCCCGGGAGCTGCTTGATCAGCCGCTTCATTTCGAGGCTGAGCAGCGCCACGGACGCGGCGGAGCTCGGCAGGCCGCTGAAGCGAATCACCTCATCGATGCCAATCTCGCCGTCGGCCTTGAGCGTGTCATACACCGCCTGCTCGTTCGCTGAAAGCGTCAGCGCGGGCAGGACGCCCGTTTCGTTTGGCGCGGGCGGCCGGTTCGGCTTCGGGAAGAGATACTCGAACTCGCTCAGGATGTCCTCGGCGCCCTCGCACAACTTCGCGCCGGCCTTGATCAACTCATGACAGCCCTTGCTGCGCGGCGAATCGATCCGGCCGGGCACGGCGAAAATCTGGCGGCCATATTCCGTGGCGAAGTTCGCCGTGATGAGCGCGCCGCTGCTCAGGTTCGCCTCCACCACGACCGTGCCCAGCGTCATGCCGGCGACGATGCGGTTGCGGATGGGGAACGTCTGTTTGTCCGCCTGCCGGTTGAACGGGAACTGCGTGACGATGGCCCCGCCCGCCATGATGCGTTCGAACAGTTCGGCATTCTCCGACGGGAAGACGATGTTGATGCCCGTTCCCAAGACCGCGATGGTGCGGCCCTTCGCATTGAGCGTGCCTTGATGGGCTGCGGTATCAATGCCCCGCGCGCCACCGCTGACGGTCGTCACGCCGACGTAGCCAAGCTGATAGCCAAACTTGCGCGCGACCTCCAGGCCGTAATGCGTCGTCTGACGCGAGCCGACGATGGCGATGCTGTTGCGATCCTTGGCGTCGAGCGTGCCCTTCACGTAAAGCACGACGGGCGGATCATAAATCTCGCGGAGCGAAGGCGGGTAATTGTCGTCGTCCTGAATCAAGACATGGCAGCCGAATTCCGCGATGCGTTTCAGCTCGCCGCCGAGGTCGATGCTTTTCTCCCAGTTCACGATGGAATCCGCCGTGTCCGGCCCGATGCCGTGAACGGCGAGCAACTGCTGCCTTGAGGCGCGGAGAATGGCCGGTGCCTCGCCGAAATGTTCGAGCAACTGGCGCACGCGCACCGGGCCGACCCGCTCGATCATGTTCAGGGCGATGAACGCTTCCCTGGAATCCATGCGCGGTGAGATAGCCCCTTTGCCGGCCCGGAGCAAGCCCGCGCTGACGGCCGGGAAACATCGCTGCGGCTCCTGAGCCGGAACGGTGCAGTTGAGTTTCGGGAGCAGCGGGCGATCCGCCCGACAGCCGGGCCCACTGCATCGCGCCGCTCAGCGCGGTGGCACGATCAGTTCCTCGACGATGGCGCGCGGGCCAGGTGGTGCGCCATCTCGGCGCGCTGACCGAAGCCCGCCGCAACGGCCATTGAGAAGAACTTTGGAACACCCCCAACCAACCACGATGAAAAAGATGCGCCCGCCAATCGGAGCGGCCAGAACATTGTTTGTCCCCCGTCTGGACGTTCCCTACACTCCGCATCCCGTTTTATGAAAGTTCTGATTTGTGACCCGATTTCGCCCAAAGGCATCGCCCTCCTCAAGGAGCGCCCGGAGTTCAACGTCGTCGTCCTCGAAAAGAAACACAGCGAGGCGGAGCTGATCCCGCTGGTGTCCGATGCCGCCGCCATCATCGTGCGGTCTGAGACGGAGATTTCTCCGAAGGTTCTCGAAGCCGCGACGAAGTTGCGCGTCGTCGGTCGCGCCGGTGTCGGTGTGGACAACATCAACGTCGAGTGCGCCACGCAACGCGGCGTCGTGGTGATGAACACGCCCGGCGGCAACACCGTTACCACCGCGGAGCTGACTTTCACCATGATCCTCTCGCTCGCGCGCAAGGTGCCGCAGGCGCATGCGTCGATGGCCGCGGGCAAGTGGGATCGCAAATTGTTCTCCGGCGTCGAGCTGGCCGGCAAGACGCTCGGCATTCTCGGCATGGGCCGCATCGGCGGCGAGGTCGCCAGGCGTGCGCTCGCCTTCGGCATGAAGGTCGTCGCCTACGATCCGTTCCTGACCGAAGCCCGCGCCCAGGCGCTCGGCGTCGAGCTCGCAGCGGAACTCGACGCCGTCTATCGCGTTGCTGATTTCATTACCGTCCACATGCCGGTGACGGAGCAGACCAAGGGCATGTTGAACGCCGCGGCGTTCGCGAAGATGAAGCCCAATGTCCGCATCGTGAACTGCGCGCGCGGCGAAATCATCGTCGAAGCCGACCTGCTCGCGGCGCTGGATTCCGGCAAGGTTGCCGCCGCCGCGCTCGATGTGTTCCGCGAAGAGCCGTTGGCGGCGGATCATCCGTTCCGCAAGCACGCGAACCTCATTCTCACGCCGCACCTCGGCGCGAGCACCAAGGAAGCGCAGGAGAAGTGCGGCATTGAAGTCGCCGAGGTCATCACCTCGTATCTGTTGACTGGCGAGGTGCGCAACGCCGTCAACCTGCCGTTCCTCGACGCGAAGACCTACGAGTTGGTGAAGCCGTATCTCGTGCTCGGCGAGAAGCTCGGCAAGCTCATCGGACAGACCGCGCCGCCGAACGTGGATCGCCTCCACATCACCTACGGCGGCAAAGCGCAGGAGTTGCCGAACATCGATCCGATCACGCGCTCCGTGATCACCGGCTTCCTCTCGCGCACGCCGAAGATGGACGTGAACAACGTCAACGTGCGCAGCGTCGCGGCGAGCGTCGGGCTGACCGTCGAGGAGAAGCGTTCGTCCGAGCCGGTGACGTTCAATGAATGGCTCCATGTGCAGGCGTTCCACGGCGACACGAAAGTCGCGTCGGCCGGCGGTACGTTCTTCGGCTCGCCGAACAACCCGCGCATCGTCCGTCTCTTCAGCCAGCCGGTGGAGATCATCCCGTCCGGCGTGGTGTTCCTGATGAACAACACGGATCGTCCCGGCATGGTCGGCCACATCGGCACGCTGATGGGCAAGCACAAGGTGAACATCGCGAGCATGAGCCTCAGCCGCGATCAGGCCGGCGGCCAGGCGCTCACCGTGCTGAACCTCGACAGCGTCCCGCCCCAGGCCGCGCTCGACGAGATCGCCAGGGATCCCGACATCAGCAACGTCCGCGTCATCACCCTCTGACCTGAATCCACCGCCATGCTTCGCACTGTCGCCACCCTGATTCTGGCCCTCGCGGTCATCGCCCCGGCGGCGTGTGCCGCGGAAAACACTTCGCGCGCGCCGAAGCTCTCCGATCTTTTCGGCGACGAGGTGATCGCCCGCGGCAAGAACGTGGAGGTGAAGCGCAGCCAGCTGGAGGAGGCGTTCACGGCCTTCAAGGCGAACCTTGCCGCGCGCGGCCAGCAGATGCGCGAGGACCAGCGTCTGGGTCAGGAGGCGCAGCTGCTGCAGCGGTTGATCGTGACCCAGATTCTGACCAACCGCGTGACGGACGCCGACCGCAAGCTGGCGAGGGAACTCGGTGAGAAGTTCACGGCGGATTCCAAGAAGAGCGCGACCTCGGAGGAAGCCTTCAACCGCCAGCTCAAGGCGATGGGACTGACGCCCGAGCAATTCAGCCGCCGCGTCTCGGAGCAGTCCCTGGTCGAAGCGGTGATCCAGCGCGAGGTCACCTCGGGGATCAAAATCACCGACGACCAGGTGAAGGAGTTCTACAACACGGGCAACGATGTCATCGTGCGCCTGATTCAGTCAGACCTGGCCAGGCTCGAAAAGGATACGAACGCGCCAGCCGGGCTCGTCACGCAGCTCAAGGAGCGCATGGCGGAAATCAGGAAGGCGAATCTCGCGCGCCTGGAACAACCGGAGCGGGTGAAGGTGATTCATGTCTTCATGGCCACGATTGATCGCCAGAGCGAGGAGCCGCTGCCCGAGGAACAAAAGGCGTTCAAGCGGCAGCAGATGGAGAAGATTCGCCGGCGCGCGATCGAGGGCGAAGACTTCGCGAAGCTGGTGCAGGATCACTCCGAGGATCGCGGCCTGAAGCAGACCAGGGGCGAATACACGTTCTCCCGCGAGGATCCCTTCGCGCCGGAGTTCAAGGCCGCCGCCTTCTCCCTCGCGCCGGGAAAGATCAGCGAAGTGGTCTCCACCGCGATCGGGCTGCACGTCATCAAGGTGCTGGAGCGAATTCCGGCGAAGAAGGCGGAGCTCGAAAAGATTGCCCCGGAGCTGAAAGATTTCCTCCAGCAGCAGGAGGTGCAGCGGGCGATGCCGGAATTCTTCGCCCGCGTCACCAAGGACGCGCAGATCGAGATTCTCGATTCAAAGTACAAGGCCATCGAGTCTGGCGGCAGGTAGGCACCGCCACGCTTCACCGGCGCTGGTTGTGCCCGCGCTGCGAGTACTTCGCCGCGGTCAACCGGGCCGCCTGCGCCCGCAGGCCCTCGTCCAGCATCAGCGTCTCCCACTGCACGCGCCAGCGCGAGGTCGCAACGTCGCAAAAAATCCGCTCGAACTCCGCCCGCCCGACACCAGGCGGCGGTTGAATGGAACCCTGAATCAGCAGCCCGTCACGGGTTCGGCGCTGGGCCGCGCCCGCAATCTTCCTCCCGTCCAGCAGCACGTCGAACTGTTCCGCGCCGATGAAGCACTGACCCGGCGCCTCCTTGCGACAGCACGGCGAAAGCTCCGCCGCCGCCCCCAGCTTCTCGAACGCGGCGCGAACCCAGTCGTGCGCCCGCTCGTAGCTCGCAGTCGCCCGGAGCTCGTACCAAGGATCGCCGGGAGGAAACACGAGGCTGTAGGTCCAGTCCGCGTCGTGCGGCACCAGTCCGCCGCCGGTCGAACGCCGGATGAGCGGACGGAGCGCAGTCATGTTCTCCACCTCCCCGTATTTCTGGAAATAACCGAACGTGGCCGCGGGTTCCTCCCAGCCATAGAAACGCAGCACCGGACAGCCGAGCCTCGACACCGCTTCGAGCAACGCCTCGTCCCACGCCATGTTCCCGGCAGACGGACCAACCCCGGAATTCAGCAACAGCCAGCGCATGGGATCACCTCGTCGTGGCGGCGGCCATTTTCATTCCCGTGGGACACAGCTCCCGGATTTCGCACGCGGCGCAATCGGGCTTGCGGGCCATGCAGCGGCGGCGTCCGTGCCAGATGAGCCAGTGGCTGAAGAGCGTCCATTGCGCCTGTGGGACGAGTTTCATCAACTCCTGTTCGACCTTTTCGGGATTCGTTTCTTTCGTCAGCCCAAGACGGTTGGAGAGCCGGCCGACGTGCGTGTCCACGACGACGCCGACATTGGTGTCAAACGCGTTTCCGAGCACGACGTTCGCGGTCTTGCGACCGACGCCGTCGAGGTGGATCAGTTCCTCCATCGTACGCGGCACTTCGCCGCCGTGTTTCTCGACGAGCTTCCGGCAGCAGGCCTGGATGTTCCTCGCCTTGTTGCGATAGAAGCCCGCCGTCTTGATGCAGTCCTCGATTTGCGGCACCGGGGCGTTTGCGTAGTCCGCCGCCGAGCGGAATTTTTTGAAGAGCTCCGCCGTGACGATGTTCACGCGCCTGTCGGTGCATTGCGCCGAAAGGATCGTGGCGATGAGCAGCTCCAGGGGGTTCGTGAAATTCAGCTCACAATGGGCGTCTGGATACGCGCGCCGCAGCAAGGCGATGATGCGCGCCGCGCGTGCCTGCCTGTCCGGGATTGATTCGCGGGGCATGGATCACACCAGCTCGGGGGCCATGAAATCCTCGGACGGCTTGAAGAGCGGCGTGCCGTCGCGGGCCTCGGGATACTCGAAGACCTTGCCCTCGAAATTGCGGATGATCACGCGGCTGGAATTGCGCTGGAGGATGTAATCCGGATTGATCGGCACCTTGCCGCCGCCCCCGGGCGCATCGATGACATACTGCGGCACCGCATAGCCGGTCGTGTGCCCCCGCAACGCCTTCATGATGTCGAGCCCCTTGCGCACGCTGGCCCGCAGGTGGGCGGAGCCGGCGATCAAGTCGCACTGGTAAACGTAGTACGGCTTCACGCGGCACATGAGGAGCTTCTGCACCTGCGCCTTCATCACCGTCACATCGTCGTTCACCTGCTTGAGCAGCACCGACTGGTTGCCGAGCGGAATGCCCGCATCCGCCAGCCGGCCCAGGGCCTCGCGCACCTCCGTCGTCAGCTCGCGCGGATGATTCGAGTGAACGCTGATGAAAAGCGGATGGAACTGCCTCAGCATCGCGCACAGCTCCGGCGTGATCCGTTGCGGCAGGAAGATCGGGATGCGCGTGCCGATGCGCAGGAACTCGACGTGCGGAATCGCGCGCAGGCGGCTGAGCAGATACTCCAGCTTCTCGTCGCTGAAAAGCAGCGGGTCGCCGCCGCTGAGGAGAACGTCGCGAATCTCCGGATGGCTCGCGATGTACTCGATCTGCTTGTCGAACTCCGGATGAAAATCATAACCGGTCGCGTTGCTCACCAGCCGCGCGCGCGTGCAATACCGGCAGTAACTGGCGCAACGATCCGTCACGAGGAACAGGACGCGATCCGGATAGCGGTGCACGAGCCCGGGGACGGGCGAATGCGAATCCTCGCCGCACGGATCGCTCATCTCCCAGGATGCCGTGGTTGTCTCCTCGATGCGCGGCACCACCTGCCGGCGGATCGGGCAGTTCTCATCCGCCGGATCAATCAGATTGAAGAAGTAAGGCGTGATGCCCAGGGCGAGCTTGGTGTTGGCGAGCTGGGTGCCCGCGAACTCCTCGGGGGAGAGCGTCGGCATCAGGCGCTGCAGCTGCGCCAGCGTGGTGATGCGGTTCTTCAGCTGCCACCGCCAGTCGTTCCAATCCGCGTCGGAAACATCGCTCCAGAAGCCCCGGCCGGCGGAGTGGAAGGCTTTCAATTCGTTGAGGCGGGCGGATTGAGGATCGATTTCCTTCGCGGCACCTGAACTTTTGTTGTGCATTGTGCGCGCACTATAGGTTGGAGCGTTGACGTGTCAAGCGACCGGCCAAAACCTCTGGACGCCACGGTTTACGGGGCCTTTTCGACGGGCTTCGGCGGCTGCCGGAGCTCCGTTCGACGCGCATCCAGCTCGTCCAGCCGGCGCAGGAGCGCGCGGGTTTTCGCGGGCAGTTTCCTCGCGGAGTCCGCATCCTGCCTCGCGGATTTCGACTTCGGTTTCAGGGCCGCAAAATGTCTTTGCAGAACCTCCGCGTACGCCTCGACGAGATCTCCCAACTCCACGGCCACGCGCGGGCGGAGGGCCAGCAAGTGGCCGATCTTCTCCGCGATCAGAGGATGCTGCTTTGCGTCGTCCCACTCCGACATCATTCGTTGCAACGTCACGGTGGCATTGATCGGAAGCTCCGCGGCATCGAGCCGCACCTGGACCTGCGTGGCGAGAATTTCGTCGAGTTGTTTCAAGCTCGTCTCCACCGGCCAGCGCGAGAGCAGATCGCGGCTGGCAACGTTCGCGACGGTCAGCGAGTACCATTTGTCGGCATCGATCAGGCGCTGGAAATGGGGATTGAACGCCTGGAGAAACGTGGTCTGCCAGTTCAGGTTTTGCGGCAGGCGCGCGATCATGTCGCGCAGGCATTCGCGTCCGGTGCGCAGGCGGAGCAGCTCATGCACGAAGACCTGCGAGCAGGCCCGGAAAAGCTCCACGTTCTCCGGCGACAGCATCGCCGCAGCCGGCCGGCAGAGGTCGTCGAACTTCAGCGCGGGACGCCGGCGCAGCACTTCGCGCGCGCCGCGCAACGGATCGGGCCGCAGATCCCGGCGCAGGATCTCTGTTTCCGGCTCGAGCGCCAGCACGGCCAGGATGGTGGACTGCAGCTCCGCCGCAAAGCCCTCGGCCAGCCACGGCGGCAACTCCGCCTCGCGCGTGAGCGCCTCGCGGTTGGCGATCTCGGACAAAATCACCCGCACCGCCACGCGCATGAACTGATCCTTGTCGATGCGCTCGGGCATCGCGATGCGATATCCCCAGCCGTCCTTGAACCGCACGGAGTCGACGTGAACCGTCGCGCCGTCCTCCTCCACGGGATGCGTGGTGATGGAGATCAATCCGCGCCATTGATCCCTGAGCCCCAGTTCTCCCAGGACGCCTTGCTTGATCCGCTCGAGTGAAACGGCGGTGAGCGTCGGATCGAGCCGCAGAAACTGGACGGCAGAAGTGGAGTATCCCGTCACCGGCGCGCCCAGCGGCAGGCCACGGACCAGAAACTGGCCGGATTGGCTGCGCACATTGACCGGCTCCAATCCCCGGACCGGGGCCACGGCAGCGGCCCAGAGCAGCGCGCCCAGCATTCCACGCCGCAGCCATGCAGGGCCGGCGTTCGCCAAACGTGGAAACATTTTCACGGGTGATTCGCGGCCGGCGCGCCACGGCGAAGCTAGTCCTTCGACTTGGCGGCCTTCGCCGGTTTCGATTCGCTCTTGGCGGGCTTGCTGTCACCGCCCGGGGATTTCGTGGACTTGCCGTCCGGGCCGGAGGACGCATTCGAGCTCGCCGTGTTCGAGTCCTTCTTGGCCGCCTCCTTGTAGCCCTCGCTGCGATAATCCGTGATGTAGAATCCCGAGCCCTTGAAGATCAGCCCGGCGCCGGCGCTGATCATCTTCTTCACCTTTCCCTTCGCCCACTTTTTCTGCGGACAGACATCCTCGGGACAGACGGTCAACGGCTTGGCGGCCATCAACTGGAACTTTTCAAAATGGTGCCCGCATTTTTCGCAAACGTATTCGTAGGTCGGCATAGCTGATGATTAACGTGCGCTCCAAAGTGCAAAGACCACGCGGCCCGTGCAACGGGAAAATCAGGCGTCCTCCCGCTCACTCGCCTTTCAGTGCGTCCAGCTGCCAGCGAATCAGGCCGCGCATCATCTCCATCTCCGCCGGAGTCAGGCCCGCCTGCCGCAAATCCACCGCCATCGCCGTCAGCCAGATTTCGCTGCGCGGGCGGTAACCCAGCTCGGAACGCAGGCGCTTTTCCAAATCCGCCATGTGCCCCGCGCCGTAGAAGACGGACATCGCCCGCACGGGCCTCGGAGCAAGAACCTCCTGGCGCAGATCATGAAGCACCACCTTGTTCCGCTCCTGGATGATGACCTCGAGCAGACGCTGGATTTCGGGCGGCATCCCTTTCATCTGCGCCATGTCGCCGGTCAACTGGCCGAGCGTCTCAATCATCACCACCTTGGTCATCGCGCGAAGTTTCGGGTTCCCGCCGATGAGTTTGAACCCCAGGTGCATCAGCGTGCCCAGCACCGAGCTGCCATCCATCACGCCCATCAACTCCTGAAACTCGCGCCCGCCGCCCGTGCCTCCGGCGCCGGTGCCCGGAGCGTCCGCCGCCTCGCCCGACAACAGGCGCTGGAGCTGCGGAATCGTCAGGTCGCTGTTCCTGAACTGCGGACGATCATAATCAATGGCCGAAAGTTGAAACACCAGCCCGAGCGCCGCCGCCATCGTGTGCTGGATGGAGCTCTCCTCCGCGGGATCGAAACGCATCCGCCCCTTCGATTTGCCTCCTACGCCCTCATAAAGCACCAGCGACTGCGCTCCGAGATGACGCTGCAGCCGGGCAAAGTAATTCGACTCTCCCAGGTGCGACGCGCCCGTCAACCAGACGTCCGGCCCGCGACCCTTCGAGGGAACAAAACGCCGCAGCGCAATCTGCAGCGCAATGGTGTTCGTGTCCGGCCGGACAACCCGCATGTAAGGCCGCGGCTCCGCGCCGATGGAAGATATGCGCTGCTCGCGCCAGGGCTGGCTGGCGCAGCCCGCCGTGAACGCCAGCGCCAGCGCCAGCAGTCCGGCAATCGGGCGCGGGCGGAATCGTCGGGCAACGCTCATGTCGAAGAGGCAGTCATCCCCCGATGCAGCTCATGGAACGCGACGGCGGCACGAAATCTCTCTGGCCGATGCGATGCCCCGCCTCCTTGTGCAGCACGCGATCCTTCAGCCATTCCTTCAGCCCGTCGTCCGTCATGCCCGCGCGCATCCGGTCGCGAAAGTCATGTTCGACGGTGCTGAAGAGGCAGGTGCGCAGCTTTCCATCGGCGGTGATCCGCAGCCGGTTGCAATGGCCGCAGAACGGTTCGCTGACCGGGGCGATGAGGCCAATCTCGCCGTCGCCCTCCGCGAAGGACCAGCGACGCGCCGTCTCCGAAAGATTCAGCGAGGTGAGCGGACGAAGGGTGAACCGTGCCTGCAATCGCTCCAGGATTTCCCGCGCCGGAACGACGAGCTCCTTCAGCCAGGCCCGCGCCGAATCCAGCGGCATGAACTCGATGAAGCGCATGGAAAGCCCTTCATCGCGACCAAACGCCGCCAGGGCTTCGATCTCGGAATCGTTTACGCCACGGATGATCACCGCGTTCACTTTCACGGGCTGCAAGCCGAGTTCCCTGGCGAGCCGAATCCCGGCGAGCACCTCGGCGAGGCCGTCGCGCCCGGTGATCTTTTGAAAATTGCCGCGGTCGAGGGAATCGAGGCTGAAGCTGATGCGCTTCAGCCCCGCATCGCGCAACGCCACGGCCTTTTCGGCGAAATGAAAGCCGTTCGTGGTGAGCGCGAGATCCTGCGCCCCATCGAGACGGGCGAGCTGGGCGACGAGCTTTTCCAGCTCCCGGCGCAGCAGCGGCTCGCCGCCCGTCAGCCGGATTTTGTCGATGCCGAGCTCGATGGCGGCCGCGGCGAAGCGGGTGATTTCCTCAAAGCTGAGGATGTTGGAACGTTCCGCCCATTGGTGAGTAATGGGATTGGACCGGGGAACGTTGGCCCAACGTCCGCGGTAGAAGTTGTAGGCAGCCTCCGTTTCCGGGAGGCAGTAGAGGCAGCGGAAGTTGCAGCGGTCCGTTACGCTGATCCGCAGGTCGCGCATGACGCGGCCATGCGAATCCACCAACAGACCGGCACGCCTCATCACTTCGGCGTGGTCGGAGGAACCACCTTCGCGCCGCCGTCCTGCTTGAGCTCGACGTTGAGGTTGAAGTTGTTGCTCTTCGAGCCCGACGCCGTGGAGCCGGCCATGAGCTTCTCCGCGCCCTTCTTCTCGGAGGCCCCGTAAATGCCCATGCGGATCCATTCGAGACGGCGGGCGATGGACAGCTCTTCCTTCAGCTTCGCCACCTGTGTGCGCAAGACGGCAAGGTCGTTGAACTGGCGTTCCAGCTCGGCCTTTTCAACCTGCAGGCGCTTGAGTTCCTTGAGCAGGAACTCGCGGTCCCCCTCGGACGCGGCCAGCTTGCGCTCCGTGTCGGAGATTTGCTTGCCGAGCCTGCCGATGGAGGCCGTCAGGTCATCCATCTTGAGCGTCAGCGCGTTGGTCTGCGTGGTGAGCTGCGTAATCTGCGCGTCCCGACGCTCGATTTCAGCCTTCGCGGCTTCGGCGGCGGCCTGCATTTCCTTCTGGGTGCGGGCGAGCTCAGCCGTCAGCTTGGTCAAATTGTTGGAGGCGCCGCTGAGTTCTTCCCCGCGGGCGGCCAGGTTGCTCTGGAGATAGGCGGCGAGCTTTTCCTGTTCGTCCAGCTTGCCCTTGGTCTCCGTCACGTTCTTGGTGAGCTCGACAATCGTGGCCTGGTCCTGCTGCTTCACCTCTTCGGACTTCTTTTTGACGGTGAGCAAACCCACCCCCAGACCGAGGGAGGCCAGAATAAGAATCACAATAGCTGCCTTCATAGGAATTGAAGAATGCGGACCCGCCGGCCAAATGGCAAGCGTGACATCCGTTTCTTGCTAAACAGACGCGCTCGCTTAGATTTGATTCATGGAATTGCCGAACACGGTCCCGGTGATGACGCTCCCCAGCGCGACGCTTTTTCCGCAGGCACTGCTGCCTCTCTACATCTTCGAGCCGCGCTACCGCCAGATGCTGGCCGGCATGCTCCGGGCCGACCGCATGTTCTCCGTGGCGATGCAGAAACCCGGCAAAGTCCGCGAAACACCCTGCCAGGTCGCCGGATTGGGACTCATCCGCGTCTCCGTCGGACATCAGGACGGCACCTCCCATCT
>JBDHQG010000446.1:0-4248 GCA_039806925.1 Limisphaerales bacterium | reverse complement strand
TCCACACCGACGCCGTGAAGCCCGGCGCGCGCGTGCTGTTGATCGACGACCTGCTGGCCACCGGCGGCACGGCGGAGGCGGCGGCGCTGCTCCTGCAGAAGGTGGGCGCGAAAATCCTGGAAGCCGCCTTCTTCATCGAGCTGAAGGATCTCGGGGGCCGCCGGCGCATCCAGTACTGCCCGGTGCGTTCGCTCGTGATTTACTGAACGCCGCCCGGACGTTTATTCGGCGAGCAGCTTCCCGACTTTCTCCGCGAGGTTTTCACGGGCGTTGGTTTCGCGGAGGTTTCCCTTTTTGTCGATCAGCCACATCGTCGGGATGGCGGCGATCTCGAATTCCTCGGCGAACTTGGTGCCGCCCCCGTCGAAGCACTGCGGCCACGTCATGCTCTCGCGCTTCACCACTTTCTCCAGGGCCTCCTCGTCGCGGTCGAGGCTGATGCCGAGGATTTCAAAGCCCTTCGGATTCAGCTTCGCGTAGGTTTCCTTGACCTTCGGCAACTCCGCCATGCACGGGCCGCACCAGGTGGCCCAGAAGTCGATCAGGACGACCTTGCCCTTCATCGCCGCGAGATCGATCTCGCGGCCGTCGGTGGACTTGAACTTCATGGCGATGGGTTTCCCGATCCGGTCGAGTTTCTTGACGAGGCTCTGGGCGGCGGCTTCGATTTCCTCGCCGGCCTTGGCCGTGATCAACTCCTGCGCAATCGAGCGGGCCTTGTCGGCCTGATTGTGATCAGCCCAGCCCTGCGCCACGCTGACGAGCAGGCCGGCCAGCTCGCCGTTCTTCGGAAACTCCTTCATGAGATCGCGCGCCCCTTTTTCGAGCTGGGTCAGTCCGGCGGCCGGATCTTTTTCCAGCTGGCCCATGATCGAGCGCTGGAGCTGGGTGACGCGGAGCTGGAGCCGTTCTTCTTCCGAAAGGTTCGGATCCTTCAATTTCGCCGCCTCGAGTTCGTTCAAGCGCGCGATGGCATTGCTGTTGCCCAGCTGGACGGCCACGCCGAGCAGGTATTGCTCGCGGTCTTTCGCTTCACCCGCCATCTCGTGCTTCGGAAACTTCGTGTAGAAATCTTTCATCTTGCCGGCGGCATCCGCCGCGAGCGTGGCATTCTTCTTCTCGTACTCGGCGATGGCTTCCTTGCCGGGCGGGTTCGTATCCCACTCCGGCGGGTAGGACGGCGGGCGCATGGCCTGCAACACTTCCTTCCACGCCTGATCGCCGGCCGCGAGGACCGTGTTGGTGGCGGCGGAACCGACGGGAACGTTTTGCAGCAGGTCCGCGTCGCCCAAGGGCACTTCGGCCTTGGCGCTCCTGGCGGGTTCCGGGGCGGATGCCGGCGCGGCGGGTTTTTCTTCGGCGGGCTTGCCGCAACCGGCGGCCAAAGCCACGGCGACGACGGCGCAGAAAATCGATGGTGTGACGGTGGAGTTCTTCATGACGTTCCGTTTTCGTTCAGGCAGTCAGAAGAGCACGCCGGTGGGGTTATTCACAGCAATTTTTGCGCGAGCGGAGCGTTCCCTCGCCAAGGCGCGCTTCGTGCGCTAAGGTTCGACCGGCAATCGAGCACACATCGTCATGTTCAAGACACTCAAGCTGTGGCAGCTCTCCAGCGCGCTGAAGAGCAAGGGCAATTCGCCGGAAGCCTATTCGGCGGTTTTGGAACTGGGCCGCGTCGGCGACGGGAAATCCGTCGAGCTGTTGATCGAAACGCTGGCGCGCAAGGACGGCGTGGCGCGCAGCGCGGCGCGGGAACTGGGCAAGCTGCGCAACGAGAAGGCGGTGCCGGCGCTGGTCGCACAACTGGAGTGCGCGGAGGTGAACCAGGCCGCCGCGGAGGCCTTGCTGGCCTTCGGTCCCGGTGCCGTGGGACCGTTGTTGGATGCCCTCAAATCAGGCTCGGGCGCGGCGCGGCAACTGGCGGTCTCGGCGCTGGGAGAGCTGCGTGACAAACGCGCCGTGGAACCATTGATTCAGGCGATGCAGACCGACGACGTCTATGCGGTGCGAACCGCCGCGGCGACGGCGCTCGGGCAATTGAAGGATTCGCGCGCGGTATGGGTTCTGGTCGGAACGCTGCAGATGCGCGACGAGACAACTCCGGAACGGCAGGCGGCGCTGGAACAGCTGCGGCAGGCGACCCAGCTGGCGTTGCGCAAGATCGGCGATCCGCTGGCGGTGAAGGCGGCGGGCGCGACGATTGTTGACGCCGCCGAGTCGGCGGTGGCGGAGGCCGAGCGGAAGCTGGTGGAGTCGGGCGTTCACCCGAAGCTGGTGGGCGACGTCAAGCTGCTGACCAACGGCGAGATCCTGGAGGTGCTTCGGGAACTTGTGGCCGCCATTGAGGAAATTTCCTGGGCGAAGCTCGAGAGCCGCGAGCCGATGCTCTCGACCCATTTCAAGAGCTACGAGCAGCGGGCCGGCGTTGCGGAACAGCTGGGGCGGGAATTGCACCGTCGCGGCGGCGGCGGCTTGCTGAAGCAAATGCTCGAACAGCAGCTGGGCGGTCACACGGCCCTTGCGAACTGGTGGGCGGACATCGGGGCCTGAGCCGGGGAGGTCTTCAAGAAATCCGTTGCTGCGGGCCGTGTTTGAACTACTGTCCCGACGAACAGCCGGTCGGGCTGCGAATTGTCATGAAAAGCATTTTTCCGATTCTCGCGACGGGCGTGGTGTGGATGGGTTGCGCGCGCGATCCCAATCGCATCGGCGCGACGAATCCGAATCATCCGGGTCCGGCGGCGGGCCGTGCCCTGGGCGCGGGCGCCGGCGTGGTGGCGGGCAATGTCGCCGGTGGCGTCGTGGGATTTGGCGAAGGCGCGGCGGCGGGCGCCGGCGCGCCGTTCAACAACACCCGGCGCGTGGTACGGACCTGGCGCGCGGAGAAGACGGCTGATGGCCGGACCATCCAGGTGCCGGTCGATACCGTGGTGGATGAATACGGACGCCCGGTGGGCGGCGCGCCCAGGCCGTCCGCTTCGAAGTGAACGTCCAGAGGATTGCGGGTCTGTGATGCGCCTGAGCTTCAGGAGGAATTTCGCCCTTGTTGCCATTCTGTTCGTTCTCGCGGGCGGATTCACCGGGTGCTCCACGTACAACGAGCAGAATCGTTTCGCCGCGCCGTGGATGCAGGGCGATCTGGCGACGGCGGAGAAGGAGGCGACGCGCAAGGCGGACAAGGCGACGGGCGGGAAGGACGAGATCATCTGGCACCTGGAGCAGGCGGCCATCTTGCGCACGGCGGGGAAATACGACGAGAGCAACACGGCTTTCGGGCGGGCGCAGGAGAAGATCGATCGTTACGCGGAGGCGGCGAAAGTTAAGCCCGGGGCCGAAGCCGGCGCGTTGTTCTCGAATCAGGCGAATGTGCCGTATCGCGGCCGGGCTTATGACGGCATCATGCTCAACACCTATCGCGCGCTGAACTTTCTCGCGAAGCACGAGCCGGACAAGGCGCGTGTGGAAATCATCCGCGCGTACCAGCGGCAGCAGGATGCGGTGGAGGACAACCGGCGGCGCATCGATCAGACGCAGGCGGCGCTGGAGAAGGAGAAGGAGAAACGGCGCATCGAGAAGGCTGAGAAAGATCCGGCGTTCCGCGGCAGCGTGAAGCAGACGTACTCGAATCTCGATTCGTTGAAAGCTTACGGCGATTACGTGAATCCGTTCACCGTTTACGTGGACGGATTGATCTTTCTCGCTGGCGCGGTGGACAACTCGGACTTGGAACGCGCGCGAAAATCGTTTGAGCGCGTGGCGGCGTTCGCGGAGAACAATCGGTTCGTGAAGGCGGACCTCGATGCGCTGGAAGCCGCGGTGCGCGGCAGGCCGGTCGAGAAGGTGACGTATGTGATTTTCGAGAATGGCCGGGCGCCCGTGCGGAACCAGGTGCGCATCGACATCCCGCTGTTCTTCACGCGACTCTCCTATCTCGGCGCGGCGTTTCCGACGCTGGAATTGCAGGGCGGCCAGCTCAGCGCGCTCAAGGTGACCGCGGGCGGCACGAACGAAACGACGACGCTGCTGGCGAGCATGGATTCGGTCATCGCGCAGGATTTCAAAAACGAGCTGCCCGCGATCATTACCCGGACCATTGCGGCGACCGTGACGAAGGGCGCGGCCTCCTACGCCTTGAACGAGGTGGCCAACCAGGAGGGCGGGGGCATCGCCGGATTGATTAGCCAGCTGGGAACCGCCGTCTATCAACTGGCCGTGAACATTGCCGATCTGCGCACCTGGACGACGCTG
>JBDHQG010000445.1:0-4262 GCA_039806925.1 Limisphaerales bacterium | reverse complement strand
CATGGCGGTGCTGCCGGCTGATCACGTCATCCCGGAGGAAAAGAAATTTCAGCAGGTGCTCGCCGACGCGTTTGATCTCGCGAGCCGCGGACAGGTCATCGTCACCATCGGCATCAAGCCCACCGAGCCCGCCACCGGTTACGGCTACATCCACATGGGCGCGGAGCTTCCGGCGCCGCAGGGCGTGAAACGTTACAAGACTGCGTTCTTCAAAGCCGAGCGCTTCGTCGAGAAGCCCGACCGCGAACGCGCGCTCGAATACCTCACCAGCGGACAGTATCGCTGGAACGCCGGCATGTTCGTCTGGAGCTTCGTCACGATCACCAACGGACTCGAAGCGCATCAGAAGGAAATGGCCGACGCCTGCCATCGCTGGTTCAAGGTGGCATGGACGCCGAAGCTCGCGAAGACGCTGGCGAAGGAGTATCCGGAGATTCGCAAGATCTCGATCGACTTCGCGCTGATGGAAAAGGCGCAGAACGTGGTGGTGGCCGCCGGCGATTTCGAGTGGGATGATCTCGGTTCCTGGACCGCGCTTGCGCGTCACATCAAGGCCGACCCGGAAGGCAACTGCGCCGTGGGCGACTTCATCCACGTCGATGCCGCGCGCAACGTCGTCTACGACGCGCGCACGAAGAACCGCACGCCCATCGCCATCGTCGGCCTGCGCGATTCCATCGTGGTCATGGCGGACGACTCCACGCTTGTCGCGCACAAGAGCCAGGCGCAAAAGATCAAGGAGCTCGTCACCAAGCTCGCCGCGGATCCAAAGTACAAGAAGCTGGTTTAGCTCCGCACAGGTGGGCGGCCGCAGGACACACTCAGTTCTCGATCCGGTAGAGATGCGTCTTCGGGCGAGGAATCAGCGCCTTGCCGGTACCCGCAGGCGAGGCCATAAAGCCATCGGCAAGCGTTTTCTCCGCCAGCTTCTTGAACTGGCGGCCCGCCTCGACCACGGTGGTTTTGCCTTCTTCGCTGAAGAAATAAATCCGGCCCTCGGCGAACAGCGGCGACGCGGAATAGTTCCCGCCCACACGCTCGCGCCAGATTTCCGCGCCGGTCTTCGCTTCAAGGCAACCGGCCACGCCGCCGTCATCGATGCTGAAGAGCAGATCGCCCGCAAGCTGGAGCGAAGGTTTCTTCGGCACGTTGCGCTTGCTCTTCCACGCGAGCTGGAGCGAGCCGGAGGCGGTCCCGGCGCTGTTGGCATCGAGCACTTCGCCGGGCTTGCCGGGACGGAACGCGAGGATCTGGCCCTGCGACCAGCCGGTGTTCACGAAGATCAAACCGTGACCTACACTCGGACGCGTGCTCCCGGAATGGTTCTGTCGCTCCTCAACGCGCCAGAGTTCCTTGCCCGTGCGCGGCTCGTAGCCGTACACGGCCTTCGCGCCCTGGCTGATGAGCGTGATCTGGCCGTCGAGCGTCGCGATATGCGGCGTGGAAAAAGCCTTGCGCCAGTCGCCTTCCGAGTCGGGCTTTCCGTTCGCATCCAAATCCTTGTAGTCGATGGAACGTTTCTGTTGCCACGCGGTTTTGCCGGACTTCTTGTCGAGGGCGATGATGAACTGATGATCGCTGCCATCGAAGTTCATGAGGAGGAGGTTCTCGAACAGGATCGGAGACGATCCGGCGCCGCGATAGTGATTGCACTCCAGGTCGCGCCGTTCCCAGAGCACCTTGCCGGTCTTCGTGTCGAGACACGCGGTTCCCGATGCGCCGAACGTGACATAAACGCGTCCGGCCTCGATGACCGGCGTCGGCGAACCGTGGGTGTTGAACTTGTGCGCAAACTGCGGCTTCTCGACGGTGAAGAGCTTGAGGTCGTGAACGAGCCTCCCCGAATCGCGATCCACGCAGACCGCGAACAGATCGCGGCCATCCTCCGTGGCGGTGGTGAGCCAGATTTGATTTTCCCAGATGACGGGCGACGACCAGGCGCGTCCGTGAACCGGCGTCTTCCACTTCACGTTATTCGTCTCGCTCCACGTCAGCGGCAGCCCTTCCGAGACGGAATGACCGTCGCCGTCGGGGCCGCGATACTGCGGCCAGTTGCCAGAGTCCGCCGCCGCAAGGCTGGCGCGGGACAGAACCACCGCCATCGCAACCGCGAGAGGAAACACGCAGCGGCTCATCGCGGGGAAAATCTTTGTTCGCATAAAAAAAAGATGACGCAAGCCGCGGGCAGCCTGCGTCATGCATGGGAGTTAAAGATTACGACTTGTCGTATTCGCCGAGCGGACGCAGCCAGATGTTGCGGAAACGAACCGGGTTGCCGTGTTCGTAAAGCTCGATGGGGCCGCTCACCTGCTTCTTGTAATCAACGATTGAACGATGGTTGGTGCCGCCATGCAGTTCACGACGATGATGCACGACCACGCCATTGTGAATCACCGTGATGTGCGCCTTTTTGGCGAGCTTGCCGTCCGCGTCCCAGCGCGGAGCCTCGAAAATGATGTCGTAGGTCTGCCACTGTCCCGGGCCGCGCGAGGCATTCACCAGCGGCGGGAACTGTCCGTAAAGCGCAGCGCATTGTCCGTCCGGATAGGTCTGGTTTTCGTAGGAATCGAGCACTTGAACCTCGAAGCGGCCCCAGATGTTCACGCCGTTGTTGCCGCGTCCCTGGCCCGTGCCTTCAACCTTTTCCGGCGTGGCGAACTCGAGGTGCATCTGGAAATCACCAAACTTCTCCTTCGTGCGGAGGATGCCGCTCTTGGGCACCACTTCCATGTAGCCGTTCTCGACCTTCCATTTGGCCGCCGAGCCGTCGCCGTGCTCCCACTTGGAGAGATCCTTGCCGTCGAAGAGCACGTTGGCATCCGCTGGAGCGGAAGCCATCTGGCTGAATTGCGCGCCCGGCGAGACGATGCGCGGCTGGGGACGATCCCCGTCGTGAACATGCCATTGCGTGCCGGGAATCAGCGGCGTGTCCTTGTAGCCGAGATTTTTTCCATCGGCGGCAAGGGTGTTGGAAGCGCTCGCGACCAGGACGGCGGCGAGCGAACAGAGGACTTGAGCGGTGCGTGATGTGATCATGGGTGGGAATTCAACAGACGGTTTTGCAAAAGGCAACTGGGATTTGGTGAGGCGGGCGAACGCGGAACTCACGCCGGCTTGATTCCGGCGAAGTTTGGATCGCTCAAGCCCGGCAACTCGCCGGTGCTGTCGGAGAATTTGTCCATCGAAACGCCGAGGCGGTTCAGCATCCCGACGTAGAGATTGCACAACGGCGTGTTCTTTTCGTATACGAGGTGGCGTCCGGTTGCAATCGTGCCGCCGCCGCGGCCGGCGAGAACAATCGGCAGGTTGCGCGGATTGTGCGCGTTGCCATCGCGCATGCCGGCGCCGAAGAGAACCATCGAGTTATCGAGCAATGTCCCCTCGCCTTCCTTGATGGCTTTCATCTTGTCGAGCATGTAGGCGAGCTGCGCCATGTGCCAGGCGTTGATCCGCCTGTATTGCTCGAGCTTCTCCTTGTCGTTCTCGTGGTGCGACGTCTGGTGATGACCGCCCTTCACGCCGTCGAGGAAGGAGAAGTTCCGCCCGCTCACCGCATTGCCGAACATGAACGTGCTGACGCGCGTGGAATCAGTCCAGAACGCCATCACCATCAAGTCGAGCATCAGCTTCACGTGCTCGGTGTGATTGCCGCGGCGCTCGCTGACGCGGGCCGGATCACTGTAAACATCAATGCGCCGGCCAAGTTCCTCGACCGCCTGCCGCGCCAGCGAATCTTCCAGCACATCGTTCCTCTGGCGCTTTGCGTCGAACTCAATGCGCTTCTCCACCGAACGTACGGAGTCGAGATACTCGTTCAGCTTCAGCTGATCCGCTCGGCCGAGCTTTCGTTGGAGGCGACGCGCATCCTCCATCACCAAATCGATAACACTCTTGTCGCGCGCGGCCTCGGCGCGACGGCTCTCCGTGTTCGAGCGGAAGAGGCGGTCGAACGCGAGCTTCGGATTGATCTCCTTCGCCAGCGGCGTCACCGGAGTGCTCCACGAAATGTGAGCCCCGTAGAGCTGCGTGTAACCGACGTTCGTATCGACGCCCGTCGCCGGCGGCTCGATGCCGAGCTCCAGCGAAGGCAAAGGCGTGAGATTGCCGACGTGCTGCGCGATGACCTGATCCATCGAGACCGCGCCGCTGCGCAAATCACTGCCTGTCGTCCGTGTGATCGTGGTGCCCGTCAGAAAACCGCCCGTCTTCACGTAATGTCCGTCGCCCGTGTTGCTCGCGGCGTTCCACAGGTCCGTCAGCAC
>JBDHQG010000444.1:0-4273 GCA_039806925.1 Limisphaerales bacterium | reverse complement strand
AAAGGCCAGACGCTTTACCCGCGCTACAAGTTCTTCAAGGAAGTGGTGAAAGTCTTCGAAGCGAGCGGTCGCAGCGTGCCAGTCTTCAGCGACAAACATCTCTCCACTGACTGGCGTGAGTGCGTGGAGATGGTCGAGGACTCGCGGCGGTTGAAGTTCCCTTTCCAAGCAGGCTCTTCGCTTCCTGTCACCAAGCGCATGCCTTCCATCGAAATGCCTGGCGGCACGCCGCTCAGCGAAAGCGTGTGCGCCGGCTACGGCGGCATGGACAGCTATGATTTCCACGGCCTCGAAACCGCGCAGTGCATGTCCGAGCGGCGCAAGGGCGGGGAAGTTGGCATCTCGCGCGTGCTCGCCTTGCGCGGCGCGAAGATGTGGGACCACGCCGCCAGTCGCGAATCCACCAGGCGCCTGCTCACGGCCGCGCTGGTGCGCAGTCACAATCTGCCGGTGAAGAACGGTTATCCGACGGACGCCGTCACGTTCGACTGGGCGCGTGAAGTGTTTCCGGAAGGCTGGGCGTATTTCATCGATCACCGCGACGGCTTCCGCACGACGCTCTTCATGCTCGGCATCCACGACTTCAACTACGCCGGACTGAACAGTCGCACGGGCGAAATCATCTCATGCCAGATGTATCTGCCGATGCCGACCCACGGTTCGACCACGGCGGACTTCTTCAACCCGCAGATTCGCCACATCGAACGCATGGTGATGGAGAACCGCCAGCCGTATCCGCTCGAGCGCACGCTGCTTACCTCCGGCATGACCCTCGCCGGCGTGGAATCGTTCCACCGCGGTGCCGCCGTCGAAACGCCCGAGATGGCCGTGCGCTACACCGTGTCGAAGGAATCGTATTTCTGGAGGGATTGAAGTCTTTGTCGGGCCTCACGAAGTGAGGCCATGAAGGTAGCCGTGGGCTTTAGCCCACGGTCTGGCCCATCACGCGGGCGCGTCGCGGAACGACGCTTGAGGACCGACCCATCGGATTCCCTTCTCCATCGTCGCTCCGCGACGGAGCCGTCCCGCCTCTCCGATCCGTGGACTGAAGTCCACGGCTACCTTCAAAGCCTCGCTCCGCGAGACCAGACGACCGCTCCACGCCATCCACCAAAAAACAGCGAGGAACCTCATTTTGAGTCACCGCCGTCCCATTTCGCGCCCCGGCGAGTTCATTTCCCCGGTCGAACGATTCATTTCGCGGGCCGGCGGGTGCTTTTCCCACCCCGACGAGTTCAGATCGCGTGTCAGCGACTCCATTTGGCCGGTCAGAAACCTCCGATCCCCGCCCGGCGTGTGCCGATCTCAAGCCGGAAAGTTCAAACGACAGTCCAGTGACTTCCAACCGCGGTCCGGCAAGTTCATTTCCCCGGTCACACGGGACAATCCGCCGATCTCACGGGACATTCCCGGAGTCGAGTGATTCAATTCTCCGGTCGGCAAGTCCTGTTCCCGGAGCAGCCGGGACAACTCCCAGACCGCAGAAATCATTTCGCGAAGCAGTTGGCCGTAGCCGCCGACTCGCCGCCGCGAAGCGCTTTGGCGGAGCAGGGCGTGAGGAGGCGGATTCCGGGACAAGTTGTGACACAAAAGTCCGCCCCGTTACCACGGCGGCTACGTGTCTCACTTCCCCTGTCCGATGGCGCGATAGAAACGCTGGTTGAACGCGGGCGCGTTTGTGTCCAGATACTGCCAGTTGGTGACGGCGGCGGGCGTGTTCGTGGACAGCGAGGTCCAGCGGTGCAGGTCGGGAGATGCCTGGAGGATCAGTGTGTGGCCGGGTTGCGCGTTGCTTACGGCCACCCGCGCCCGGTAGGGCGCTGCTGCCGCAGTGCCGGTTCCTTCCATCGAAATGCCAAGGCCATCGTAAAGATGTTCGAGCATGACGGCGCGGAAGAAGCGTTGTGGAAGCACGGGCGACCCGCTGAACGGAATCCCCAATGTATCGACATGATCAAAGCGGCTGCCGGTGGGCGTGTTCGTGGCCACGGGAATCCAGTCGAGGAAGTTGGTGGATGCAAGGAGAAGATAGGTTCTCTCTGGCCGGCAATACACGGTCACCAGCGCCATCTCCTGATTCCCGGTTCCTGTTCCCTGACCACTGCTGCCTGCCTCCTGCCTCGTGATTTCCAAATCCATCACATCGCCATAGACCCAGGTGTTCGATACCAATAGTCCGCCTACTCGTAGGGTGTTGTTGCTGATAAGTCCGGCGAATTGAGTTGGATCGCCGTTGGCAATGCGCACTCCACCATCCGTTACAACGCGCGCATTGCCTGAGACAGTCAAAGTTCGCAGACGTTTGACTTCGTCCAAAATCAGCGGGGTGCTCCAGTTTGTGGTGCTGGTGTCCCCGTTGTCGATGACGAGGTCGCCAAGCTCTTGGGCAGCCTGTTTCAAATACACGGTGCCCGCTCCCGCATATTGGTTGGTGCTTCGAACGTACCGAGGGATGCCCCCGCGCGCCTGAATGTTTCCGATGAAACTTGATTTATCACCGTAGTAAACCGCGATGCGTCCGCCTCCGCCGGCACCGCTGCTTGTGTCCCCAATCTGGCCTGTCTGCCCGCCATTGGCACGAATGAGACCGCCGCCCTCAATCGTGCCCGCGACAATGTGGATGCTGCCTCCTGAGCCGGCACCATTGGGTCCCGCAAAATTGGTGGATCCATCCGCCGAAATGACCCCATCAACCTTCAACCGTTCTGCTCGCAGCCTGATCGCGCCGCCACCGCGCGTCCAATCAAGTCCGGCATAAAAACCGCCTCCTGCATCTGATCCGCCTCCGCTGCCAAAATCAACCGGTTCTGAAAACGAACCGTAGGTCGGGGCATAATTGGTCAGGCTTTGGCCGCTTCCAGTTCCTCCTACGCCGCCGTAGCTGCCGCCGCCCCCATAGGTCCGATTCCCTCCGGCACCTCCACCGGGGCCTTCCCCATTGCTTCCATTGGTGCCTCCGACATAGCCCATGCCCGTCGCATCAATGGCGCTGTTCGTGCCGATCACAATCGAATTGCTTGCCACCAAGTCCAGCTTCACCAACGGCAATGTAGTCAGCACTCCTGCATTCGTGATGATGACATCGCGGTAGCGAAGCGCTTCCGCTCTTGTCACAGCCTGAGTGGAGCCGTTAATCAACAACAGCGGATCAACGGTCACGGTAAAATAGTCATGGGCTATAAGCCCAAGTGAGTCGGTTACTGTCAGCTTTACCGTATGCTCACCTGATGTCCAAAAGCGGTGCATTGTTGGTGTCGCCCCGCTGGCGAACGTTCCATCTCCAAAATTCCATGCGTGGTTTGCCGCATCCATACTGCCTGTTCCGCTGAATACCACATCAAACGGCGCGGGGCCGCTCGTGCGTGTGGAGGTGATGAGGGCCGTGGGCGGGAGATTCGAGAACAGCACCGAAACGGCGACGTTTGTGCGGAAGATGCTCGTCGGAAAGGCCGGGTTGATGTTCGTGATGGAAATCGTGGCCGTGGCCGGGGATTGGAGCGGAGTGACCAGGCCGTGGGTCGGATTCACGTTCACCCGGATGGCACTGCTGGAGACGTATCTGGTGCCCGCTCCGGCGGTGATGTCGCGGCGCAGGCCGTTGGAATAGACGCCCCACACCGTGAGTCGTTGGGGAATGGAAGTGGAGAACACGAGATTCGTCGGCTCGACTTCGATGGATTGGAAGGGAGCATTGGGCAGGAGGTTGAGCGTCAATGTGGCGAGGGCAAGCTGGCCGTTGGTGTCCCGCCCCAAGGCCGCGACTTTGAGCGCACCGAGGGTTGAGGCGGGCGTGGTGAAAGTGAACGTGAATGGATTGGTTGAAATGGTTGCCGACGCGTCGGGCGAATAGAACTGGACGCTTTGCAGCGTGCGCCCGGCGCTGGCCGAGGCGGTCAAGGTCACGCTTTGACCGGGCATCACGTTGGTTGCGGCGGTCGTGAGGGTGAGCCAGTTGCCGGGAGTGAGCGGGGCGTTGGTGTAGTTGGGGCCGCTGTGGAAAGCGTCCCTGCCAGAGGGGAAATACCCGAAGCGATTACCGGCGGCGATGGGTTCGCGGAGGAGGCTGACGATGTGGGCGGTGATGTTGGTGTCGAAGGGTTGGAAGGAGTGGAAAATGTTTGGCTCGCCCTCACCCTGGCCCTCTCCCCCGGGGAGAGGGAATATCGTGACCGCGTTCGTGGCGATGCCGCCCGTCGCGCTCTCCACCGTCACGAAGCCGTCGGTTCCGCCCGGCGGGCCGTTCGCGCTCCCCAAACCAAGAAGTTGGTTGAGC
>JBDHQG010000443.1:0-4276 GCA_039806925.1 Limisphaerales bacterium | reverse complement strand
GCCGGCAAGGACGTGGCGAATGGGCCCGCCGAGAAGGATCTGAAGCAGCTCGCCGATCAGGTGGTGTACGATTCCGAAGTCGCCGAGCAACAGTGGGGCGTGCTCCAGCGTGCGCAGGAAGTCACGGTGACGAAGGTTCAACCGTTGCGCGCGAATCTGCCCACGCGCGGCCAGCGGCACTCCTTCTCGCAGGTGCTGCAAACGGAAGTTGGGAAGGAGATGACGATCCGTTTCGCCGCCGCGAACACGAAGCAGGTTGGCTGGTTCAAACAGACGATCTATTTCGCCGGTGCGTTCCTGGCGCTGTGGATTCTCGTGAGCCTTGTGGCGAGCAGAGACAATCGCGGGCAGCAGCCGGCCAATGCTTGACGATGGAGCAGGGCTGGCTTTCAGCCTGTCCCGATCCTTGTGGGAACGACGTCCGGCCCGGCCACGCGAACTCGCGGGAACACCGGCTACAGGCACGATGTGAAGTTGATGCGTTCCCACGCGCCGTGCCGGAGGCCGGCGTTCCGTTTACTTCGGCTTCAACTGCGGGAAGAGGATCACGTCGCGGATGCTTTCCTGGCCGGGGAGCCAGACAGGAAGGGGCCGCAACTAGACCTCGTTCGCCAACCGCAGAGCTTCAGCAACCACCGCGTCGGAAAGATACAGTCCGCCTTCGACCTCGAGTTTCCGAAGCAGTTCGCGGACAGACGAAACTTTGCCTCGCTGCCTGGCATGGAGGATCATGCCGACCAGTCCGATGCACGGAATATCCAGTTGGCGCGCGGTGATTCGCGCTTTGCGGTCATCGGTCAGCAGCAATCGGGCGTTCAACTCCTTGGCCAGCAAAAGCGCTTCAGCTTCACCACGGCCCAGCAGTTCAGTTCCGCGGAGGCGATGACTGGCATTCGTGGCGGGACGAAGTTCGATGAACTGCGGCAGTTCCGCGTGAAACGCTTTCAGTTCATCCCACACCGCCTGCGGAACAAGGACTCGTTCAAACAATTCATGGAGCAGCCGTTCCTCCTTCGCCTTCAATAGCGTGGTGATAGCCGTGGTGTCGCTGACGACGCTCATGTCAGGAACGATCAGGGCTTGTCGTTCAACATCGCCACGTCCGCCAGCAAATCATCCGGGCCGTAGTTGATCGGGATGTGCCGCCGCCCCAGCTCGCTCAGGAGCTGCACTGATGAAATGCCAGCCACTTCGGCTGCGCGCCCGAGCGAAACTTCCTCCCGTTTGTAGAGGCCGATGGCGATGTCCACCAGGGCATCCTGCTCCGACACACGAAGACTACCGAGCCGCTCAGATGGAATTATCAGCGTCATGCCCTGAAAGGTAATCAGGGCGAAGGCCGCTGGCAATCCGGCATGCGCCCATCTTTACTTCGGCTTCAATTGGGGGAAGAGGATCACGTCGCGGATGCTTTCCTGGCCGAGGAGCATCATGCACAGGCGGTCGATGCCGATGCCGATGCCGCCCGCCGGGGGCATGCCGTGTTCGAGGGCGACGAGGAAATCCTCGTCGAGCTTCTGCTGCTCGCCGCCGGCCTGGTGCTCCAGCGTGTTGCGCTGCTGGATGGGATCGTTCTGCTCGGTGTAGCCGGGCGAAATCTCCTGGCCGTTGATGCAGCACTCGAAGACTTCCACCGTGGTCGGATCGTCGGGCGTGAGCTTGGCCAGCGGCACGAGTTCCTTCGGCAGATGCGTGACGAACGTCGGCTGGATGAGCGTCGGTTCGATCAGCTTTTCAAAAACTGCCCCCGTTACCTCGAAGTCCTCGTATTCTTTGCCGACCTCTGCCCCGTATTCAATTGCAAGATCTCGCCGTTCCTTCGGAGTAAGCTGAAACCACTCCGGTCTTCCTGTGGCATTGCATATCATGTCTTTGTATTTTACGCGCCTCCATTCCCCAAGTAAGACCTCTGGATTCGCAATCTCGTCTCTAAGGCGTCGAATGCCGAATTTCAAACTGCTCTTTACTTGTTGAACACTCGTTACCCAAATGGTTTGAAACCAATTCATCTGGTCGTCGGGGTCACTGTGAAAACTCACGTTAATTGGCTGAGCGCGCATCATGGCTTCGGTTAGATGCAATTCTGCTTTCACGAGCAAAGCTTGGATTTGTGAACCAGTTTCTTCGACTTGTGCTTCGGCAATATTTTCTCGAAGTTGGGTGAGTTGAGTAATAATTGGGTCGATATGCACTCGAAGGGCATCGGCAACCGCTTTCCGAGTCTCGTTCTCCTTGGAAAACTCACTTGCCTTATGGGACAAGTCTTCCAATCTGCGAATTAGTCCGTCGATTATGGCTTGAACGTTGGCGGAACGCGAACGTCTCATGTTCAATGTTCCTAGCACCGTCTGCGCGACGTGTTTGATGAGCGACTCCACCGTCTCCATCATCGACTCGTAATCGCCGAACGCACAGTAGGCTTCGAGCATCGTGAACTCGGGATTGTGCCGGCGAGAGAGACCTTCGTTGCGGAAGTTGCGCCCGATCTCGAACAGCTTGTCGATGCCGCCCACGAGCAGCCGCTTGTGATACAGCTCCAGCGCGATGCGCAGGTAGAAGTCGCAGCCGAGCGCGTTGTGCTTCGTGATGAAGGGCGCCGCCGCCGCACCGCCGGGGATGGCCTGCATGACGGGCGTCTCGACTTCCACGTAGCCGCGTCCATGAAAGAACGCGCGAATCTCGCGCACGATGGCGCTGCGCTTGAGGAACACGTCCTTCACCTCGGGATTGCCCATGAGGTCGAGGTAACGCTGGCGGTAACGAATCTCGGTGTCCTCGATGCCGTGCCACTTGGCCGGCGGCGGGCGCAGGGACTTGGCGAGGATGGTGAAGGCTTCGAGCTTCAGGCTCGGCTCGTTGGTCTTGGTGCGAAACATCGTTCCCGTCACGCCGATGAAATCGCCGAGGTCGAGATGTTTGAAGATGTCGAACTGCTCGTCGCCCAACGCCTGCTTCTGCGCATAGACCTGCACGCGCCCGGATTGGTCGCGCACGTCGATGAAGATGGACTTGCCCATGTCGCGATGCGCGGTGATGCGTCCGGCGACGGAGAAGCGCGCGCCTTCGGGCACTTCGCCCTGATCGAACTTTGAGCGGGCGTTGTCGCAGGTGCTGTCGGGCGTGAACTTGTTCTTGAACGGATCGATGCCTTTCGCCCGGAGGGAGGCGAGTTTGGCTTTGCGCTGTTCGATGAGCGAATTGGTCTCTTCCATAAAAGTCGCGAGGGCCGATGGAAGCACGAACCGGCGCAGGCTGTCGAGGGTTTGAGCGGGGAGTTTGACCGCAGATGGACACGGATGCTGAGAACTGCAGAAGGCGGGTGGGGCGCGTCGCTCCGCGCGCGCCGTTTCGTCAGTGTCAGCGTCCAACCGGCGCACGCGGAGCGATGCGCCCTACCAGTTGGCAGCCGGCTTGGTTGTGAAATTCGTGTTCATCCGTGTCCATCCGTGGTCGAAGCGTCTTCCGATGGCGGCTGTTTGCGCCGCAGCGCGACCCGCGGTTCCTGAATCCAGGTGGCCTTGCACTTGGGGCACTTGGAGGGCTTGGCAAGCTTGCCGGTGTCGAACTCGAAGCCGCACCTGCGGCAGCGCGCCGGATCGATGACACCCGTGTATTCCGTGTGCTTGAGGCTCTTGAGCAGGTGGAGCAGGTCGTTCTCGATGTCGTACGGGGTCTCGCGCACGAGCCGGGCGATTTGCGCGACGGACATCGGGTTGTCGAGCAGCAGCGGGATGAGGTCTTTGCGGAACACGCGAGGAAAGTAACCACGAATGGACACGAATGAACACGAATTGCTGAACTGGAGATTATCCGCGAAACACGCCAAAGAGCGCGAAAGAACCGTTTCCGTTTCGTGTCGTTCGCGTGTTTCGCGGTTTCTTAATTAGTAATACAATCATGCGGGTTCGCGCATGTTCGACAAAGATTTCGGACCGCGACCGGTCCCCGGTCGCAGCGCATCGAGGCGGGGAAAGATGAGGCCAGTTTCAGGGGCATCTCGTCGTGGTGACGCGCTGCGAGCCGGGACGGCTCGCGGTCCGTGTGGTTGCGGTGCCTCCGCGTTAGGGAGACGCTGAATAAAGGCCGGATTTCACACTGGCGGGGGCGCTGACAAAAAAAGCGACCGGCAAGCAGCGATGATGTGCCCCGGTCGCCTCAGGGCGGCGGTCATTCGATCAGCCAAAGCGGGGTTGAGCCGCCTTTCTTCGACGCTCGTCACGGCTTCTGCCGGAGGCACCCGCTCTTTTTCACGCCGCCGCCCGCGCTCGCGCCCGTG
>JBDHQG010000442.1:0-4280 GCA_039806925.1 Limisphaerales bacterium | reverse complement strand
CGCCTTTTTGCCGTAACTGGGGCCCCTTAGCGTGCCGGGCGAACACCTGAAACCGTATAGGAACTATGAAACCAACTCCTCTCAAGTTCGCAGCCGTGGCGGCCAGCGCGGCCGTTGTCGCTCTCCCTGGCAACACAGCGCAGGCACAATCAGCCGACGCGCTGCTGAACAAGCTTGTCGACAAGGGCGTGCTTTCCGTCAAGGAAGCCAAAGAACTCCGCGACGATATGAACGCCGGATTCCGCAAAAGCTACCAGATCAAGAGCGGTATGCCGGACTGGGTCAGCTCCTTGAAGCTCAACGGCGACTTCCGCGGACGCTATGAGCACTTCAGCAGCGGGAACGATGCGTTCGTTGATCGCAGCCGCTTCCGCTACCGCCTCCGCCTTGGCATGGTCGCGACCATCAAGGACAATTTCGAGGTCGGCCTGCGCCTGACCTCCAGCGAACCAACCGGAAGCTTCGGGGGCGATCCCATTTCAGGAAACTCCAGCTTCCAGGACAACGGCTCCAAGAAATTCGTTTACGTCGATCTCGCCTACGGCAAATGGAGCTTTGTAAACACGAAGACGCTCACGGAATCGATCACCATCGGCAAGATCGAGAATCCATTCGTTTTCTCGGACATGGTGTTCGACGGGGATTACACTCCCGAAGGCGCCGGCTACAATGTCACCTACCGCCTGAACGACGCGCACACCCTCAAGCTCAACGCCGGCGCGTTCGTGCTCGATGAACTCGGCAGCGACAGCAAGGATCCCTGGATGTATGGCGCACAGATCCGTTGGGACGCCACATGGAACAAGAAGATCGCTTCCTCGCTCGGTCTCGCCGGCCTGAACATGGTCAACGAAAACTCCCTGACCAACGGCGCCGTTCCCGCCGTCAACCGCGGCAACGCGCGCAACGCCGGGACCGGGGCGCTCGCCAATAATTACAACCCACTTATCGCCGACGCCTCGCTCACCTACACGTTCGAGGACGGCGTCCCGATGGTTTACGCCGCGCCGTTCCCGATCAAATTCACCGGCGAATACATGAACAATCTGGCCGCCAGTGATCGCGAAACGGCGTGGGCATTGGGAGTCACCTTCGGCAAATCCGGCAAGAAAGGGCTCTGGGAGATCTCCTATCGCTACAAGGATCTCGGCGGCGACGCGTGGTATGAAGAATTCACGGACTCGGACTTCGGCGCCTACTATGGCGGGACATTTCCGAACAGCGGTTCAGGGGCCGGCTACGGCTCCGGCACCAACGTGCGCGGCCACATCGTCAAGGCCAGCTACACGCCGTTCGATGCCCTCACGCTCGGCATCACCTATTTCCGCACGCACTTGATCGACGAAGTTCCCGCCGCCAGCAAGAGCGACATGACCCGCCTCCAAGTCGACGCGCTCTGGAAGTTCTAAAAGCGGTTTCAACATTCGCAGCCGCCGAGGTGACGAGGCGGAATCTGATTCTCGACTTGAAGCGGGATTTCACCATCGTCATCGTCACACACAACATGCAGCAGGCCGCCCGCATCTCGGATTACACCGCGTTCTTCTACCTGGGCGAACTCATCGAATACGACACGACGAACACAATGTTCACCAACCCCGCCGGGAAGCAGACGGAAGACTACGTCACGACCGTTTCGGCTGAGCCCTCATCACGAAGCACGCATCACTCCTATGTCCGTCCACTTTGAACAGGAACTCGACGAGCTGAAGAAAAAGCTTCTCGTCATGGCCAGCAACACGGAAAGCGCCGTCACCCGCGCCATTCGTGCCTTCACGGATCGCGACGACGATCTCGCCCGCCGCGTGAAGGAGGACGACTCGATCCTCGACGAGTTCGAGAAGGAGATCGACGAGCTTTCCATCCGCCTGCTTGCCAAGGCGCCCCTGGCCTCCGAGCTTCGACTCATCACCGTGGCGATGAAGATCTGCCACGATCTGGAGCGGGTCGGCGACGAAGCCACCACCATTTCCCGGCGCGTCATCGAACTGAACCAGGAGCCGAAGCTGCACACCGAGGTGGACATCCCAAACATGGCGTCGATGGGACTGGCGATGCTCAAGGAGGCGCTGGAAGCGTTCGTGGGACGCGACACCGCCAGGGCGCGCGGGATCATTCCGCGCGACAAACAGATTGATTCCCTCAACAAGCAGCTCCACCGCGAGCTGGCCAGCTACATGGTCGAGCGCCCGTCCACCATCACGCACTGCCTGAATTTGATGACCATCTCCAGGAGCCTGGAACGCATCGGCGATCACGCCACGAACATCGCCGAGGAAGTCGTTTACCTCCATGAAGGCGAGGATATCCGCCACGATCCACAGGTGAAAAAGGGCGGCGCCTGAAAACCGGACGCTGTTCTGGTGAGCCATCTCACCCGAACATTCTCGCCAACCTTTGCTGCGGGCACGGGAACCACCAACGGACACTTCACGGCACCTCGATGAACCGGTAGTAACGGGTCGGTCCCAGCGGGCTCGTCTGGCTGCCGTCGTCAGAAAACGTCACGACACCGTTGGTCGAGACGATGTAATCCGGGTAAGGCCGCCAATTCGGCGGGAACAACGACTCGGTGTATTCGGCCACGAAGCGAGTTCCGCTGGGCGCGGTCCATTCCAAGGTCAGCCCGCTCGGAGTGAAGTTTGCCAGCGTCAACGTAACCGGCGGTGTCACGGTCTTCGGTGACAACCCTTCAACGAAACGGAAATAGCCGTAGGACGTCGGCAACGACACGCACCAGGTCACCGTCGTGTTTGTGGCCAGAATGGTCGGCGAGAGCGGAATCCACGCGCTGTCGCTGAGGCTTGCCTTGCCTTCCACATGATAATACACACCCGGCACTGCATTCTGCCAGCTGAGGCACAGCTGCGTCGGCGACAATATCGGCGGGCCGTCCACTGTGTTGGTTCCAGCAGAAACGAACTCGCTCGCCATGACCGAGAAGGCCGCGTCATTGGTTGATGCATTGTAGACGGCGAGATACCAGTCGCCCGGACTCAATGCGACCACCGAGGAACCCGTGATGACAATCAGCTCCTGATTCGTTCCGTAGTTCGCACTCTCCAGAACCGAATTGGCGTAGGTCGGAAGCGGAAGATCCTTCTTCGCGATCAAGTTCACGTCGTCAGAGGTGAACAGTATCTCGAATTGGGCCCGTGCCGCATTCGAATTGATGTTAAACGTGAAGTAACGCACCGGCGCCCCGTTGCTGGATCCCGATCCCGGCACGCCGGTTTCAAACGAGATCTGGTTCGTGAGCCTCACGATGTCTGACGCGGTAATTTCAGTCACCCGCACGGTGTAATCCGCCGGGGTCGCGGCCCGGTTGGTCACCGCGATATACCAATCTCCTGCCACCAGCGGAGCGTTCGTGGAATCGGGGGAGATAATCACCATTTCCGCGGCGGTGCCCGCGTTGGTGCTGAGGAAGGCCGGATTCAGGAAATTGCCGGTGCATAAGCTTTGATCCACCAGCAACTCGACATTCGCGCTGGCCTGAATCACCTCGACGATGACTTGCAGGGCCGAGGTCGAAGCCGTGTAACGATAGTAGTCAATGCCGGCGCCGGGCAGCGAAGCCGTGGTCGTGATCGCCGTCCGATTGGACAACGTCATGATGGAGTCTTCGATCAGCTCGTAGGCGCGGACGCAGAAGCTCACATCATTCGTCTCACGGTTCACGACGGCGAGGTAGTATGTGCCTTGTCGCAAGGTCACAGGCCCGGAATTGGTCAACAGACACACGGACTCCAGCCCGGCACCGACGACAGGATTGTTCGTAAACAAGAGATCAAACGCCGGCGGAACCAGGAGCGAGTAGTTGGTGATCGGAAGTCCATACTGCACATACAAGTCAACGTCCCCACTTGCGCTCGTGATTTCTAAACCCGCCTGGGCGGCATTCGAGGAAACATCGAATTGGAAGAACCGCACGCCGGAATGCAGCGCGTTCGTGTCGATCGGCGACAGCGTCGAGCACTGGGCGAATCCATCGAAGAGCCGCTGCACCTCGATGCTCAACACTTCCGTGGCCCGCACCTCAAAGGAGATCGGGAACGGCGTCGCGGCCTTCGGCACCAGGGCGATCCAGTAGCTGCCCGCCACGGGCAGCGCCGCGGGATTGTCCGCAGTCAGGGCGGTCCATTCGGAATTGGTTCCCCCATTCGCGCTGACGAAATCAAAGTTTCCCGCGCCCGGCGGCGGCAACGGAAAGCCGGTGCGGACGTAAAGATCGACATCATTGGTCGCATTGAATGTTTCGAAAACCGCCTGGAGCGCTC